>JAICXR010000337.1 GCA_025980355.1 Chloroflexota bacterium
ATCCGCTGCGACCGGTGCCGCAAACCGTACTGCATGGACTGCTTGCATCGAGTCCAGGGCGGGATGGTATGCACCAAATGCCTGGAAGAGCTGGAACGCGGCCTTGCTGCCCGAGCGCTGCCCGCCTGCGCGGCCTGCCGGCGGTGCTGCCGGCCGTCGCGGTCATCGCGACGGTCGTCTGGGGCGGCTCGGCGGTGGTGGGGATGCTGCTCGGGCCGGCCGGCTCGCTGGCGAGTATGGAGTGCGCGGCGGAAGGGCTGGGGACGGGGCCCACCCTCGGGGGCGCAGCGCCGGCCCCGACTGTAGTCCACGCCGCAACGCCAGCGGCCCTGGCGTCTCCCGTGCCGGCCGCACTGGCGATACGCAGTTGGACAATCACCCCCACCGAACTTGTCTTTCACCTGCACGGCGCCGGGTTTGTCCCGTACGCGCTGGTCTGCGTGACTGGTGACCTCAGCGGGCGGGGGCGGGATGGTCAGTCGCGGCGTGACTCCGTTGGGCCCTTTGGCGTGCAGGCAAGCGCAGGCGGCGTCTTTTCGGACACTATCGACTTTGGCAGCGCCCCCGGCGGCTACGCTGACGGCTATACCGTGAATGTCGGCGCGGCGGTCGTCGCCGGGTCGCCCCGTGGCGGCGGCGTTGCCGACGTGCGCGCAGTCGTCAAGGGCACCACACTCACCATCACCAGCGTGGCCGGCTCGTGAAAGAGGCGGGGGCGAGCAGCGCGTTCTCAGATCACGGCAGCGACAACTGTGCTAGCGCCGGAACGGACACGTTCCTGTACTGTTGCGTCGTCCTCGATGGGATCGGGCCAGCGTGGTGATCGACCGTCCGGCGCCACGTGCAGCAGGAATTCCATGCCGAGTATTGCCGCCAATCGGCGCAACGTCTCGATACTCGGGTTGTGCTCTCCAAGTTCGAGGCGAGCAATGACCGGCTGTCGCACACCGAGCTCGGTGGCGAGTGCGCGCTGGGAAAGTTGGTGTTCGGCGCGGTAGCGTACCAGAGCGATGGCCACCGCCCGCGCCAGCGCCGTGCGCTCCCATTCTGCCCGAAACGTGGGGTCCTCTGCCAGATCGTCGTGCAGGATCTGCTCAAATGGGACGCCAATTGGCATGTCTTGATCTCCTTAAGTCTGATCGTCCAACCGTCGCTCGGCTAGGACGACTGCACGACGGAAGCCGGCTTGGTCGTGGGTCGCCTCTGGCCCTATGGCGGCGATCACCAACTCGTCTCCGACACGGCGATACAGAGCGCGCCACGGACTCCGGCCAGCACGTGGGCGTAATTCGCGCGACCGCTCGGCTCCCTTTACCTGGCTGCTGTGTGGAAAAGGCAGTTGGTCGCGCACCGCGCTGAGCTTTTCGATAGCGTTTTCTATGGCGGTTCGTTCCGCCCTTGGCAGCAACGCCTATTCCTGACGGGCTTCCTTGAGTACCGTCACCAACATGATAGCACGTCCGCTATCGGATTCGGCGTCATCTCCTAGATTCCCCTTGTATGGCATGGTATCCATCTGTGCTACGCTTGCCCGGTGGAAGCGCTAATCACCGATCTGCTCAAGGGGGCGCGCGGCTGCGTCGTGCAGGCCGATAATTTGGCGGTCCTCGCGGAGCTGCCTGATGGTTCGGTCGACCTGATTTACGTCGACCCGCCGTTCAACACGGGCAAGCGGCAGACGTTACAGCGCATGCGCACCGTCCGTGACGAGAACGGGGACCGGACCGGCTACCAGGGCCATCGGTACCGGACGGTGCGCCTCGGCACGACCGGCTACCTGGACGTCTTCGACAACTACCTCGACTTTTTAGAGCCCCGCCTGGTGCAGTTCCACCGCGTGCTCCGCACGACGGGATCCCTCTACTTCCACATCGACTACCGCGAAGCGCACTACTGCAAGGTGTTGTTAGACGCCATATTTGGGCGAGCCTGCTTTCTCAACGAAGTGATCTGGGCCTACGATTATGGGGCGCGCACGACGAAGAAGTGGCCCGCCAAGCATGACAACATCCTGGTCTATGTCAAGTCGACCGACGACTACTACTTCGATGCCGACGCCGTGGAGCGCATCCCCTACATGGCGCCCGGCCTGGTCGGCCCCGAGAAGGCGGCACGCGGCAAGTTGCCGACCGACACCTGGTGGCACACGATCGTCTCGCCGGGCGGCGAGGAACGGACCGGCTACCCGAACCAGAAGCCCCTCGGCATCCTGCGCCGGATCGTTTCCGCCTCCTGTCCGCCGGGGGCGCTGGTGGCCGACTTCTTCGCGGGCAGTGGCAGTACGGGGGCGGCGAGTTATGAACTCGGCCGGAAGTTCCTCATGGTCGATAACAACCCGGAGGCCGCGGCGGTGATGGCGCGGCGCTATGCGGCGTATGCCGAGGTGGCGTTTGTGGGGATGGGCGCCGAACCGGACAACGGCCCTGAGCGTCTAGCGGGGGGGAGATAGGTACGTCATGCGCCGGCCGAACATTCTGCTGCTCTCGACCGACCAGTGGCGCTGGGATGCGCTTGGCGTCAACGGAAATGTCGACGTGCAGACGCCGAACCTGGATCGCCTGGCCGGCGAAGGGACGAACTTCGATCACTATTTCGTGCAGAGCCCTGTCTGCATGCCGAGCCGCGCCAGCTTTCTGAGCGGCCAGTATCCCTCCGCCCTGCGCATCACCCACATGGGCGTCCCGGTGCCGGAGACGACGGTGACGTTGCCGAAACTGCTGCGGCCATACGGCTACACCAGCGCCAATATCGGCAAGTTGCACTTCCTGCCCCACGCCAACCGCGACCACCGGGAGCCGCATCCGGACTACGGCTTCGACCACCTGGAGATCTCCGACGAGCCCGGCTGCTACGAGGACGCCTATCGAGCCTGGGTGCGTGGCAAAGCGCCCGATCAGGTCGACCGGATCAGCGTCGGCCTGCCGCCGGCTACCGAAGCCTGGCAGCGCGTGCTCGGCGTTCGGGACGGCATCGCGCACCCGGCTGAACGCTTCCCCCTCGCCGCCCAACCCTTTCGCGGGCGCGCCGACCTCACGCACACCGCCTTCGTGGCCGAACAGACGATCGCCTTCATCGACCAGCAGCGCCACGCGCCGTTCCTCTGCATCGCCGGGTTCTACTCGCCCCACTCGCCCTGGGTCGCGCCGCAGGCGTTCCTGGATCGCTACGATCCGGGCGGCTTCACGTTGCCCCAGTTCCCCGCCGACGTTGAGGCCCAACGCGCCGCCGGGCGCTGCTCCGACGCGGAGTTGCGGGCCGCCCGCCACGGCTATTACGCGATGATCAGCGAGGTCGACTACCATATCGGGCGCGTGCTCGCCCATCTCGATGCCCGCGGCCTGCGCGACGACACCGTCGTGATCTTCACCTCCGATCACGGCGAATGGCTCGGCGAGCACCTCAAGTACGGGAAAGGCTACCCCGCGCCCGACTGCGTGAGCCGGGTCCCGCTGCTCATCCGACGGCCGGGAGGCCAGTCCCAGCCCGGCGCCACCGTCAGCCGGATCGTCGAAGCGGTCGATGTCGTCCCAACGCTGCTGGACCTCGCCGCCATCCAGCGTCCGGCCTTCTTGCAAGGTCGCCCGTTGCCGTTCGATGCGCCGCCGGACCCGGTACCATCGGCCGACACGCCGAGCGCCCTGACGGAAGGCGCCGGCTGGAAGGCGCTCCGGACGCCGGGCTTCCGCTACCTGACGCATCCCGACGGCCGGGAACTCCTTTTCGACCTGGCGAACGACCCGGGCGAATACCAGGACGTCGCCGGCCACAGCACGAACCGCGATGTCCTGGGCGAGCATCGCCATCTGTTGCTGCGCCGCGTGCTGGCGATGGAGCGGCCGCTGCCGCGCATCTGGAGCTATTGACGGTTGTGGTAGAGGGCCTGCCGGGTATCCTGAAATGATGCGCTCTTTCAAACGGCGCTCGTTCGGAAGGTCGTCGCGGTGCGGGTCGGGTTGGTTCTGGGCGCTGGTGGGGTGCTGGGCGGCGCCTGGCTTGTCGGTGGGCTGCGCGCCCTGGAGCGCGCGACGGGCTGGGCCGGCCACCGCGCCGACCTCGTCGTCGGCACCTCGTCCGGGGCGCTCATCGGCGCCCTGGTCACCGCCGGTATTCCGGCCAGCGACCTCCTGTCGGCGCAGGGGACGCGCATCCTTGCCGATGTCGTGGCCGCCGAAGGCGTGCCCGGCCTGGGCGTTGATCTACTGGAGACGATCGCCCGATATCGCACCTGTTGGGCGGCCACGGCCCCGGGATCGTGGCCGC
>JAICXR010000132.1 GCA_025980355.1 Chloroflexota bacterium
CGGGCCGGCGATTGCCTGCTGGGTGTCGGGATCGAAGAGGTGCATGCGGGAACCGTCGATCAACAGATCCAGGCTGTCGCCGGCCTTCACGCTGGTGCGGGAGTCTACTCGCGCGGTCGGGAAATGCGGGCCGGAGAGCAGGTACAGCAGCAGATCCCGACCCAGGTACTCCGCGACGTTGACGCCCATGCGGACGGCGGTCGTCGGTCGTTCGGTGGGGGCAAAGGCGCGGTCGTAGAGGTCGTCGGGGCGCAGGCCGAGGATAATGCTGGACTTGCCGTACGCGGCGAGCAGCGGCGCCACGGCGGGCGGCGCCGGCACCGCGAACGTTCCCGTGTCCACCCGGAACTCGTCGCCGGAGCGGTGCAGTTCCGCCCGGAAGAAGTTCATGGCCGGGCTGCCGACGAAACCTGCGACGAACATGTTGGCCGGGCGGTCGTAGATCTCCTGCGGCGTCGCCACCTGCTGGACCTGACCGTCCCGCAGGACCGCGATGCGGTGCCCGAACGCCATGGCCTCCTCGGTGTCGTGCGTCGCGTAGAGCATCGCCGCCTGCAGCTCTCGGTTGAGCTTGATCACTTCCGCTCGGGTCTGGACGCGCAGCTTGGCGTCCAGAGCCGCCAGCGGCTCGTCCAGGAGGTAACACGCCGGCTGGCGCATGATCGTGCGCGCCAGCGCCACTCGCATGCGCTGGCCCCCGCGCAACTGGCGCGGCATGCGGTCCAGCAGCTCCGTCAGCGCCATCCGCTCCGCTGTTTGCTTCAGGAGCGGTGCGATCTCCTTCGGCGGCAGCCCCCGCAGGCGCGGCCAGAGCGTCAGGTTGTCGGCGACGGTGAGGTGCGGGTAGAGGGCATACGACTGGCGCATGAAGGCGAAGGGCCGCTCCTTCGGCGCCAGGGCGCTGACCGGTTGTCCTCCGAGGCTGATCTCGCCGCTGTCCGACTCGTCCAGGCCGGCGATCACGCGCAGGAGCGTTGTCTTGCCGGAGCCGGACGGGCCGAGCAGCACCAACACCTCGTGCGTCTGCACGGTCAGGCTGACATCGCGCACGGCCGCCACGGCGCCGAAGTGCTTCGTGACATGGGCAAGGGCTAATTCAGGCATGGTCGGGCCTCCTTACCGTCAGTCCAAACTCCCCACGGCGTAGTGCACCCAATCGGCGACGAACTCCCGCTGGTCGACGCCGTCCAGGACCATGCTTTCCACGAGATCCCAGGGGAGCAGCATGTTCGGCCCCTCCCGGAGCTCTCGCACGATGGGCAGGGCGTTGCGGACGGCGGCGCTGGGCTCGGTGACGTACGCCAGGATGCCGTCGATCAGGCCCGCCTCATCCACCTGGTACCGGAATAGTCGCGCCATCGTTCGTCTCCTTTTCCTATCGCTTGCTAGCGCCACGGCCCGGCGCCCGTCACGCCGGGCCGGTCGAGGACCGTGGTCACGAATTCCGCGACGAAGGCCCGCTGGTCGACCCCATCGAGCACCATCGTCTCCAGCACCTCCAGCGGCACGTCGAGCGCGGAGCGCTGCAACTCGTCCAGCACCGGCAACGTATTGCGCGTCAGCGCATGCGGCTCGCGGACATAGGCCAGCAGCTCGTCCGTGAGGGCGGTCGCATCGACGGCGATCTGCAGCAGGGGCAAGCGGGACCAGTGGCGCTGTAGCCGGTGGCGGGTCGCGTCGCGCACCGCGGCGTCGAAGCCGCTGTGCTCCAGGCGCACGAGCGTCCCCGCGGGCACCGCTTCCAGCGTGCACGTCACCAGCGTCGGACGGCGGTGCGAGCCGTCCTGCCAGGTGAAGGCGAGGCGCGTCGGCGCTTCCAGGGTCACCACCTGGCACCGCACCTCGCGAGGCCAGGCCTCCGGCGCCGTCCAGAAGCGGAAGCGCCGCCCCAGTTCCGGCACGAAATCGTTCGGCAGTAGCCAGCGCGCCAGCGCCGCCGGGTCGGTCAGGGCCGCCCAGACCCGTTCGATCGACGCCGGATAGACGGCCTGGCGGCAGATCTCGGGACGCGTCATTCGTCGTCCTCCAGCAACTGGCCGAGCGCCGCGAAGCGACCCTGCCAGAACCATTCGTACTGGCGCACCCAGTCGCGCACCTCGCGCAGTGGCGCGGCCCGCAGGCGGTAGCGGCGCTCCCGCCCCACTTTGCGCTCCGTCACCAACCCGGCCTCGCGCAACACCCGCAAGTGCTGGGAAATCGCCGGCCGCGACATCCGAAAGGACTCCGCCAGGGCCTTCACCGGCCGTTCGCCATCGGCCACCATCTCGAGGAGCTGCCGGCGCGTCGGATCGGCGATGGCCTGGAACACGTCGCCGGGCGGCTCGGGAGGTTCTTTCTGCATGGCTGTAGTATACGTAAGCAAGAGTTTACTTGTCAAGGGCCGGTGACGATCGACGGCGAGTCTTTTGGCCGGACGTGGAGGCGCATGGCCGCGGCGACGCATTCGTCGAGGTCCGGGTCCTACCAGCCGGATAACGAAAAGACCCTGGATCGGAGCGGCGATGGACGCCTGATTCGGGCTATCATTGAACTGATCGAAGGCGCGCCGGCGGGCGCGTATCAAACATCATACACATTCATGCCGTTCGAGATGAGGGGGCTGACGATGCCTGATCGATTGGTCTATGCCTCGCGCTTGATCGGCCTGCCGCTCACCAGCCCGGACGGCGTGGAGATCGGCCGGCTGGCCGACGTGACGCTGGGGACACCGGTCATGGGTGCCGCGCCGCGGGTCAACGGCTTCGTGGTGGCCGTCCAGCGGCGACGCCTGTTCGTGAGCGCCGGCCGGATCGGCGACCTCGGCGGAGGCGGCGCCCGCCTCCGCTACGGCTCGATCAGCGTCCACCAGTTCACGCCCCGGTCGGGCGAATTGCTCCTGGCCGGCGAGATCTTCGGCCGGCGCGCCCGCGGCAAGCGGGTGGTCGACATCGGCATCCGCCCCGTGCCGGGGGTGAGCTACGCCTGGGAGGTCGCGACGGTGGCCCTCGGCAGCGTCGGCCTGTTCGGCCATCGACCGCCGGAGGTCGTCAATTGGGCGGAACTGGCGGACCTGTTCGTCGCCGACCAGCCGACGGCGCGCCAGGCGGCGGCGATCGGGCTGCTCCACCCGGTGGAGATGGCGGAGGCGATCCGAAAGCTGCCGCTGGAGCGCCGGCGGGTCCTGGCCGGGGCGCTGGGCGACGAGCGGCTGGCCGACCTGCTCGAAGAGCTCCCCGAACCGGAGCAGGTGCGGATCGTGGAAGGGCTGGACCTGGAACACGCGGCGCGCGTCCTCGACGAAATGGACGCCGACGACGCCGCCGACCTGCTGGCCGAACTGCCAATGGGGCGGCGCGACGCCCTGCTGGGGGCGATGGAACCGGACGAAGCGGCGCCGGTGCGCCGGCTCCTGACCTACGCCGCCAATACTGCCGGCGGCGTCATGACGCCGGAGCCGGTGATCATGCCGCCCTCCGCGACGGTCGCCGAAGCGCTGGCCCGTCTGCGCGACCCGGACCTCCCGGTCTCCCTGGCCGCCCAGGTGTTCGTCACCGCCGCGCCCCACGAGACGCCGACCGGACGCTACATCGGCGTCGTCGGCATCCAACGCCTGCTCCGGGAGGTGCCGGCCAAGCTGCTCGGCCGCTGCACCGACGAGCAACCGGAACCGGTGTCCGTCGACATCTCCGACCAGGAGGTGGCCGAGCGCCTTGCCGATTACGACGCGGTGGCCATGCCGGTCACCGACTCCGAAGGACGCCTGGTGGGGGCGGTGACGGTCGACGACGTCCTGCGCCGGCTGCTCCCGCAGAATGCGACGAATGGGTGGGGCCACAGTGCGGGATGAGCTGTCCGCCCCGCGCGGGGTACGCCGCCCGACCTACAACGCCGACGCCTTCGGCCGGCTGGCCGAGACCATCGCCCGCTTCTTCGGCACCGCCCGCTTTCTCCTGATCCAGAGCGTCATCGTGGTGATCTGGATCAGCTACAACGTCGTGACGGTCAGGTCCGGCGCCGACTTCGATCCCTATCCGTTCATCCTCCTCAACCTCATGTTCTCCACCCAGGCCGCCTATGCGGCGCCGCTGATTCTCCTGGCCCAGAACCGGCAGACCGACCGCGACCGCCTGCAGGCGGAGCGGGACCGGGAAGTGAACGCGCGCACGGTGGCGGCCATGGACTTCCTGGCGCGGGAGACGGCCGCCCTGCGCATCGCCCTGGAGAGCAAAGTCGACCGGGAAGATCTGGACCAGGCGATGGTCCGTCTGCAGCAAACGCTGGAGCACATCCCCGATCAGCTCCGGCGCTTGAACGAAGGGTCGGTCTGGGAACCAAGCCGAGGAGGCGGCTCAGGACCAGGAGATAAATCTCCTGGCTAAACGCCACCCACTGCGGTGGGTACCCGAGCCCCTGCGGGGCTGCGCAGTGCCGGCACTACCGCGGGAATCGGGCAGCCCCGCAGGGGCTTTGTCGGTTTAGCCGGGGGATTCATCCCCCGGAATCCTACAACGTGGCGGCGATGTCCTGCACATAGCGCATCAGGTCGCGGGCGCCTTCGCGCTCGTCCTGCCAGGCGCCATATTCGACGCAGAGCGGCCCCTCGTAGCCCGCCCCCTTCAGGATTTGCAGGCTGCGACGGAGATTGAACGCCTGCGTCTTCCCCTCGCGGTCGACGCGCTCCTGCGCGCCGCTCGGGTCGTTGTTCCAGGCCTTGATGTGGCAGGTGAAGGCGTGGGGCGCCATGATCTGCATCCCCTGCTCCCAGGTATCGCTGGTAAAGTTGGCGACGTCGGGGCAGGTGCGGAACCAGGGCGAGTTGACGCCGTCGAGGAATGTCTGGATGTTGCGGGGGTCGGCCGAGGCGCCGCCGTGGTTCTCGATCAAGAGATAGACCCCGGTGTGGGCGGCCTCCTCCGCCAGCTCCCGGTAGCCGTCGGTGATGCGCGCCAGGGCGTCCTTGTCGTCGGGACGGGCGGCGCCGCTGTTGACGCGGATCGCCTGCGACCCGACCGCCCGTGCCACGTGGAACCATTGCTTGACCGCCTCCAGGTCGGTATGGCGGCGGCCGTTCTCGGCGTTGGCGATGTTCCCCATGTCGACGGCGATGTTGCGCACCTGCTGCCCCTGGGCGTCGATGGCCTGGCGCAGGGAATGGAGGTAGGTGGCGTGCTGGCTCTCGAAGAAGGTCGACACCAGCTCGATCGTCATGGCGCCGAGTTCCCGGCAGACCGCCGGCAGATCCAGGAGGGTCATCGTCTTGTCCTGCTGAATCGCGCGGTGAAACGCCCAGCCCGCGATCCCGATCTCGTACGCCATATCGTCCTCTTCCCCGCCGGTTGAGTCGTCACCGGCGTCTGTGTATGCTATCCCCCGGCGTGCGAACTGGCAACTGTGGCCGGCCCGCACCCCTGCCCCTCTCCCCGGGGAGAGGGGCAGGGGTGCGGGCACACGCTACCTGGGAAAGGACGAGAGAACCGTGGAGCGAACATTCGGCTGGGGGATCATCGGGGCGGGCGTGATCTCGCCCTCCCACGCCAAGGCGGTGCTGGCGAATGCGCCGCGCACGCGCCTGGTCGGCTTCTGCGACGTCGTCGGCGAGAAGGCGGAGCAGCGCAAGGCGGAATTCGGCGCGGAGTTCGCCACGAATTCCATGGAAGAGCTACTGGCCCGGCCGGACATCGACTGCGTCAGCATCTGCGTGCCCAGCGGCGAGCACGGCGACTGCACGATCGCCGCCGCCCGCGCCGGCAAGAATATCCTCTGCGAGAAGCCGCTGGACATCACCCGCGAGAAGATGGATAAGGTGCTGGCGGTGGTCAGTGAGGCCGGTGTCAAACTGGGCTGCGTCTTCCAGAGCCGCACCAGCCCGCTCAACCGCCAGTTGAAGAAGATGATCGCCGAGGGCGAGTTCGGGCGGGTACTCTACGCCGACCTGGCCGGCAAGGATTACCGGTCGCCGGACTACTACAAGACGGCGGACTGGCGGGGTACTATCCGCTATGACCGGGGCGCCCTGATGAACCAAGGGATCCATTCGCTGGACCTCTATCTCTGGCTGGTCGGCCAGCCGGTGGTGGAAGTGACCGGCTTCTGGGACCACCTCGTCCGCGACATCGAGGCGGAGGACACGATCGTCGGTTCCCTGCGTTTCGCCAACGGGGCGCTGGGTTCGATCCTGTATGCGACCAGCAGTTCCCGCGCCGGCCTGCCGCGCACGATCGGCATCCACGGCACCGAAGGCAACGTGGTGCTTGCCGGGCGGAAACCGACCATCGAGCGGCGCGGCGAGGAGCTACACCTGGAGGGGACGCCCGATCTCGGGGCGTCCGGGCAGTTGGCGCCGGTCGAAGGGCACACCCAGCACGTGCGCGACCTGATCCAGGCGATCGAGGAGGACCGCGACCCGGAGATCACCGGCAAGTCGGCCCGCACGGCGGTCGATGTGGCGCTGGCGCTCTACCAGGCCTCCGATACGCGGAGTGTGGTCCGTCTCCCCGAGGCGTAAGCGGACAAGGAGCTGGGGGCGACGGGAGGGCCCCTCCCTACCCTCTCCGGAACGGGGAAGGGTAGGGAGGGGGCTTCTTGTCCCATGCTGGTATACTCGCCAACCATAAACGTCCCTTTATGAATATGGATGGCAACGGGGTGGCGATGAAGGAATTGCGGGAACTGACGCTGATGCTGCACGCCTGCGCCGACGCGACGCGGCTGCGCATCGTCCGGCTGCTTGCCGATGGTCAGGAAATTTCGGTCTCCGACCTGACGCTGCTGCTGCGCCTCAGCCAGCCGTTGGTCTCCTGGCACCTGCGGATCCTCCGCCGCAGCGGCCTGATCAGCACGCGCCGGATCGGCCGTCAGGCGCTCTACCGCCTGAACCGCCCCGGTTGGGACAGTCTGCGCGCCGGCTTGGACCAAATATTGCTGCCCCCCGCGGCGGGATGGGCGGCGGACGGCGCGCCGCTGTTGCCCGCATTGCGCCAGCAGGAGACGACGGTCGGATGAAGATCGCGCTCGTCTGCCCCTACGACTATGCCACGCCCGGCGGCGTGCAGGACCACGTGCGCCATCTCGGCGAGCGCTTTCGGGAGCAGGGCCACGACGTCCGTATCCTGGCGCCGTCCAGCGACGACGAGGTGCACACCAGCGGCGACGTCTACACCGTTGGCGGCGTCACCGCCGTGCCGGCCAACGGCTCCATCGCGCGAATATCCCTCTCCATGCGGCTGGCCAAGCGCGTCAAGCTCATCCTGCGCAGCGAGCAGTTCGATATTGTGCACCTCCATGAGCCGTTGATGCCCATGTTGCCGATTACCGTGCTGCGCTTCTCCGATGCCGTGAACATCGGCACCTTCCACGCCTACTCGCGCAGCTTCTACGGCTACCAGTGGGGCAAGCCGCTCCTGATGCGCTATTTCCGGCGCCTGTCCGGCTGCATCGCCGTCTCCGAGCCGGCGCAGCAGTTCATCCAGCAGTACTTCCCCGGCAAGTACACCGTCATCCCGAACGGGATCAATGTTGCAGAATTCTCCGGCCCGGTCCAGCCGTTGCCGGAGTTCGACGACGGCATGCTCAATATCCTATTCTTCGGGCGGCTGGAGAAACGCAAGGGGCTGCGCTTCCTGCTGCGGGCCTTCCCGCTGGTGAAGACCGCCTTCCCCAACGCCCGGCTGATCGTGGCCGGCGAAGGGACCACCCGCGCCGCCTACCAGCGCTGGGTCGACAAGCACGAGGTCCGCGACGTCGTCTTCACGGGCCGCATCCCGGCCGCCGATCGCGCCCGTTGCTACGCCAGCGCCGACATTTTCTGCGCCCCGAATATCGGCGGCGAGAGCTTCGGCATCGTCTTGCTGGAGGCGATGGCCTCGGGGAAGCCGGTGGTCGCCAGCGCCATCCCCGGCTACCGTGCCGTCATCCGGGATACCGAGGACGGCCTGCTCTTCCCGCCGAAGGATCACGAGGCGCTGGCCAGCACACTCTGCCGACTGCTGGCGGACGCCGATTGGCGGCAACGACTCGGCGCCGCCGGTCGGCGCACGGCCTGGCGCTACGACTGGTCGTCTATCGCCGACCAGGTGCTCGCCTTCTACCGTCAGGTTGCCCAGGGTCAGCAGCGGGACGTGCCGCACCTGCTGGCCTCGCC
>JAICXR010000344.1 GCA_025980355.1 Chloroflexota bacterium
GCGATGCGACCGTAGTCGCGGACCTGCTTCGTGAGCAGCTCCAGGACGTCACCGGCTTCGTCGCGTCCCGCCAGTTTCCGGGCATAGGGCGTCATCACCTGCACGACGTTGAGGTCGGGCGCCAGGCCGGTACTGAGGCCGACCAGGGTGCCGATGGCGCGGCCGACGAAGACATAATTGGCCGGAATCTGGAAGGGTTGCTCGTAGATGAGGTCCTTCACCTGGGCGAATACCTCGTGGGGGCTGATATTAGCAAGTTCCGCCAACGAGTTGCGGTAGAACTGGTCGAGGAACCAGGCCAGGCCGTCGCGGACGGTGCGCAGATTGGCGCCGCGGCGCAGGAAGCCCATGTCCGCCAGCGTCCGCGTCGCCAGGTCGGCGTCGCGCTCGACCAGGGCGTTGAGGAGGCTGCGTGCCCCGGCCCGGACGGTTGGCGTGATGTGGCCCATGAGACCGAAGTCCAGGAAGACGATCACCGGACCCGGGCGGACGAGGAGATTGCCGGGGTGGGGGTCGGCATGGAAAAAGTCCAGTTCGAAGATCTGCCGGAAGTAGGTCTCCAGCAGCGTTCGGGCGACGGCGGTACGGCTAATGCCGGCCGCTTCTAAGGCGCCGTAGTTCGTGATCTTGATGCCGTCGCAGAACTCCATCGTCAGGACCCGTTCCCGCGAATGGGATGGGTAGATGATCGGCGCGTAGACGTGGACATTGCCGGCGAAGGTGCGACGAAAGCGCTCGGCGCTGGCGGCTTCGATCCGGTAGTCCAACTCGTCGCCGAGCGTTTCCGTGAATTCCGCCAGGACGCCGTTCCAATCGACGTCGCCGGCAATGGACGTCAGGCGGCGCATCCAGGAGATCGCCCAGCGCAGGTTGTCGAGGTCGATGGCGATGATGGCGGCGATGTCCGGTCGTTGGACCTTCACCGCCACCACTTCGCCGGTCGGGAGCGTGGCACGGTGGACCTGTCCCAGCGAGGCGGCGGCAACCGCCGCCTCTTCGAACGTGGCGTACCAGTCGCCAAGGGGGCCGCCCAACTCGCGTTCGGTCACCTTGCGGACTTCCGAGAATGGGATCGGGGGCACCTCGTCCTGCAGCTTAGCCAGCTCATCGATGTATTCCGGCGGCAAGAGGTCAACCCGGCTGGAGAAGAACTGCCCGATCTTGATCAACAGCCCGCCTTGCCGGATGGCGGTCTCACGGAATCGCACGCCCTGTTGGCGACGGAGCGCCGGCAGCCGACGACGGACGACGGCGTCGCCGAGGACGTGGCGGAACACCCAGAGACGCCAGTAATCGAAGATGAAGCCGGCAAAGAGAATGACCACCGCGCGGAAGCGTCGCCGGCGCGTCCGCCGCCAGGCGCGGGTGTTGGGCGGAGGCAGAAGTCCGCGCTGCGCCGCCATGCCTCCGTATCCTTCGCTTAGGCGAGTGGGCGGAATTGCCGCCGCACCACGTTCGTGAGGTATTCGGCATACTGGCCCAACTGGCGGTCCAGCTCGCGGTCGACCGCCGCCGCTGCCGTCTGCTCCATCTGCACGTCCAGTAGATACTCCGGTTTCCCGTCGCTGGCTTCGTAGAGGCCGGCGGTCTGCACGCCGGGCACGCGGCGCAGCGCCGCCAGGCCGTCCGCAGCGTCGCCCGGCCCGATCGGCCCCTCCGGCACGTCAAAGCTCACCATCCGCCGTACCAGTGCCAAGGTGGTCCTCCTTTCGCGCGGGTTCTTCTCGCCAAGGGTACGGGCTTGGGATGAGCACGGTCAAGCAGCAGCAGGCGCCGACGGTTACCCGGCGACTGAAGTCGCGGGCAACATTTGCGAAGCCTGCCTTCGCAGGCTATCCGTAGCGACCTTCGGTGGCGGTAGAGTCCGCGCAGGCGGACTTTGCCGCATGTTGCCCGCGGCTTCAGTCGCCGGGTAACCGTTCACCATCACCCCCGCTCAGCAACTTCAGCAGCGCCGACCCGTCCGGGCTCCCCCAGCCGGTGCAGGCGTCCCAACCTGGGCCGGCGTCGGAGGCGCCGTTGGTGCCGCGGGGGATGTCGTGAACCGCAGCGGTGCCCCCGGCCTTGGCATAGAGCAGCGGGTTGAGGTAGCCGACAGCCTTGCCCAGGCGGCCGTTGAGAAGCGCGACCAGCCCTGCCCACTGGGGCGCAACGGCGCTCGTGCCGCCGAACACGACGTCCTGGCCGTCGACGCGGACCTGGTAGCCGGTGGCGGGGTCGGCGTCGCCGGCGACGTCCGGCACACCGCGCCCGACGTGAGCGCCCGGGTTTGCGGACGGCGGCACGTGGGCGCCGTCCTGCCAGGCCGGCAGCGGGAAAGTGTCGCTGACGCCTCCGCCCGTCGCTCCGTGGCCCGGATTGTTCCAGACGACCTCACTCTGGATGGCGTGCGCCGTCTCCTTCAGGCTGGTGCCGCCGCAACCGAGCACGTAGGGGCTCGACGCCGGAAAGTCGACGTGCGCCTTGCCGTCCGTCACGCCGTCCGACGAGCCGTTGTCGCCGGCCGCGCAGCAGATGGTGACGCCGAGTTGCGCCGCCGCCGCAAAGGCGTCGTTGAACGACTGCAACGCCTGGGCGGTCCAAGCGGACTCGGCGCTGCCCCAGCTAATCGAGATCACGGACGGGGCGTTCGCGGTGTCGTGGACCGCGGTCGTGATGGCATCCAGGAAGCCGCGGTCGGTGTTCGGGGCGAAGTAGACCGCCAGCGTCGCGGCCGGGGCGATGGCGCCAGCGATCTCGATGTCGAGCATCACCTCGCCGTCCGGCCCGTCCGGCGTGCCTTGCGGTGCGTTCGTGCCGCCGTCGACGGAGACGGCGACGACGTGGGGCGGCGCGATCCCCAACTGGCCGAAGTAGGCGGTGAGGTCCTCCGTTTTGTAGCCGCCGCCGAGCTCGATGATGCCGATGCACTGCCCCTGCCCGCCGGTGCCCGTCGGGTAGTCGTAGAGCGCGGCAACTTCGACTGGCGTGAGGGCCGCCGGCGTGGCCTCGGGACGCACCGGACCGGCGACGGCCTGGAAGGGGCGAAAATGCGGCCGCGCCTGGGGCCGGTCGTCTAACCCGAACACACCCTGCACGACGCCGGCCAGCGCGGCGGGTACTTGTATTGGGCCGGTGTGCCCGCGATAGGCGCCGCCCGGATAGGTGTAGCGGCGGAGACCCACGCCGAAGGCGGCGTTGACGGCGGCGACCGTGCCCGACAGGACGACACTTCGCCGGGCGGCGCTCGTCTCGTCCACCTGCAAGTTGTTGGCGCGGGCGAATGCTTCCACCCGCGCCAGATCGTCCGGGTCGGCCCCGTAGGTCGCCGCGAACTGATCTCTGCTGACGTGCTGGCGTTCGTGCGGGAGTTGGGCACCAAGCGCATCCGCCGAACGGGCGCCGGCCGCGGGGGTGCGCGGACGCACCTGGACCGTCAGCTCGACTCGTTCGTCGTTTCCCGCCGCTCCACGGTCCGTCGCGCCCGGCAAGGGGTCGCGCTCACTGCCGGGGATCGGGACACGGTCCTGTCCCGATCCGGAATTCGCCTCAGCCATCGACTTACCTCCTATTCCGAGTTCTCGGGCAGGACGCCTTGCCCTTGATGGTACCCAGTCCCAGACGCTCACTCGCGGTCGGTGCTGGCGCGCTTTGGCCATTCCGTTCTCGGACACTATGATTGCCTCGCCGATCCGACCTCATCGACCAAGGGTTGGCGACGAAGGGCGCATATGAAGATCACCAAACTGGAAACCTTCCTAGTCAAGCCGCGCTGGCTGTTCCTGAAGATGCATACGGACGAGGGCATCGTTGGCCTCGGGGAGCCGATCCTGGAAGGACGGGCCTTGACCTGCCGGACGGCGGTGCAGGAGTTGGAGCCCTG
This sequence comes from Chloroflexota bacterium, assembly GCA_025980355.1. Taxonomy (GTDB): domain Bacteria; phylum Chloroflexota; class UBA4733; order UBA4733; family UBA4733; genus UBA4733. The sequence continues at coordinate 3,863 of JAICXR010000344.1, forward strand.
GCTGATCGGCCAGGACCCGACGCGCGTGGTCCACCTCTGGCAATCGATGTACAAGCACGCCTTCTACCGGGGCGGTCCGCTGCTGACCAGCGCCCTTTCCGGTGTGGAGCAGGCGCTGTGGGACTGTTATGGTAAGTCTGTCGGCTTGCCGGTCTACAAGCTGCTGGGCGGCCCCACCCGCGACAAAATCCGCGTCTACGGCACCGCCGGCGGCAACGACCCGGAGAGCGCCGCCGCCAGCGTGCGCAAGGCCGTGGCGGACGGCTTCAACTGCATCAAGGTCGGGCCGGCCGGTCCCCGCAAAGGGCGGATCATCGAGTCGCCGGCCGTGACCGCCCATGTCGTGGAGGTCTTCGCCGC
>JAICXR010000147.1 GCA_025980355.1 Chloroflexota bacterium
CCCTTCGGTTTTTGCGGTTCCCCGGGGGTGGGGGGGGGGGGGGGGGGGGGGGCGGCGCCCGCCGGGGTCCGTGGGTGGGGGTGTGGGTGGGGGGGGGTCTGGGGGGCCCCGCCCCTACTGTTCGAATGTATAGAGAGGGACTTTGGAGCGCATGAACGAGCTTAACTTTACGTTTTCCGACCTGATCAGCGGGTACGTCACGGCGCCGGTCAAGGACGGGGTCTACTCCGTCAAGACAGTGGACGGCCGGGAATATCAGATCACCCTGACCGATGCCACCTATGCCGAGATGATGCGTAACTTGGGCGACCCCTGGACCGACCCGGGCGCCCCGATGGAGACGCTGCTGACCCCCGGCCGCTTCGTCTTCTCCTACGGCACCTACTACCCGGAGAACGGGAAGGTGTCGTTCGAAGTGAAGCACATCGTCTTCGTCGGACGCGGCGACACCGAGTTCCGCTTCGAAGCGCAGGACTGGTGGATCCAGCAGATCCGCTCGCTCGGCGACTTCTACTTCAAGGCCCAGTTCCCGGACGGGGTGGTCAACTTCAAGGAATATCGCACCCATCTGACCCTGGAGGGGCAGCAGATCGAAAGCACCCGCCAGGAAACCGATACCATCTCCCGCATGATCTACGGCTTCGCGTCGGCATACCAGTTGACCGGCGACGACCGCTACCTGGAAGCGGCGGAGCGCGGCACGGAGTACCTGCGCGACCACCTGCGCGCCATCGACGAGAAGGAAGGGATCGCCTACTGGTACCACGCGGTGGACGTCAAGGGCGGCCACGAGCGCAAGGTCTTCGCGTCGGAGTTCGGCGACGACTACGACGCCATCCCCGCCTACGAGCAGATCTACGCCCTGGCCGGGCCGATCCAGACCTATCGCATCACCGGCGACCCGCGCATCCTGCGCGACGCGGAGATGACGGTGAACCTGTTCGACCGCTATTACCTGGACAAGGACAAAGGCGGCTACTTCTCCCACCTGGACCCGATCACGCTGGACCCCCGCGCGGAGAGCCTGACCCACAACCGGGCCCGCAAGAACTGGAACTCCGTGGGCGACCACGCCCCGGCCTACCTGATCAACCTCTGGCTGGCGACGGGCGAGGAGCGCTACGCCAAGATGCTGGCCTACACGGCCGACACGATCGAAGGCTACTTCAAGGACTACGACAACAGCCCCTACGTCAACGAGAAGTTCTTCGAGGACTGGTCGCACGACCACAACTCGCCGCTGCAGAAGAACCGGGCAATCGTCGGCCACAACCTGAAGATCGCCTGGAACTTGATGCGCATCTACCACATGCAGCCCAACGAGAAGTACAAGGCCTTCGCCGAGAAGATCGCCGCCATCATGCCGGAAGTCGGCATGGACAAGCAGCGCGGCGGCTGGTACGACATGGTGGAGCGGGTGCGCACCCCCGGCCAAGAGTTCCATCACCTGATCTGGCACGACCGCAAAGCCTGGTGGCAGCAGGAGCAGGGCATCCTGGCCTACCTGATCCTCGCCGGCTCCCTGAAGAAGCCGGAGTACCTGCGCCTGGCCCGCGAGTCCGCCGCCTTCTACAACGCCTGGTTCCCGGACAACGACTCCGGCGGCGTGTATTTCAACGTCCTGGCCAACGGCATCCCCTACCTCCTGGGGACGGAGCGCCTGAAGGGCAGCCACTCCATGTCGGGCTACCACTCCTTCGAGCTCTGCTACCTCGCCGCGATCTACACCAACCTGCTCCTGACGAAGCAGCCGATGGACTTCTACTTCAAGCCCCAGCCCGGCGGCTTCAAGGACAATGTCCTGCGCGTCCAGCCCGACATCCTGCCGCCCGGCAGCGTCAAGATCGAGGCGGTGTGGATCAACGGCGAGCGCTACGCCGACTTCGACGCCAATGCCATGACGATCAACCTGCCGGTGACGCAACAGGAGGTGCCGGCCCATCCCTTGCAGTATCGTCCGGCCTGGGCCGGCAACCCCCGGCTGCTGCCGCCGAACGAGAAGGAAGAATTGCGCGTGCGCGTGCGCATCGCGCCGGCGGGCCTCCCTTATGACCTGCGACTCTCCATGGAAGGCGGCAAGGCCGAACTGCTGTTGAACGGCAACCTGGACGAAGGGGCCGTCCTCGCCTTCAAGCAGGAGCTCGATCGCGTCGTGGCGGCGAAGCCCAGTCAGCTCGTGCTGCTCACCGAGGACCTTACCGCCCTCTCCAAGGAATGCGGGCGGGTGCTGGTGTTCTTCCAGAACAAGATCGGCATGGACACCGACATCTTCGTCGTTGCCGCGAACGACGACGTGCGCTCGGTCCTCGGCGATCTCGAACTGCTCGACGACGTGACCCTGGTCAACTCGACCGACGAGATCCCGAGCAAGGCGTAACCTAAAGGCTCTCTCCTGACCTCTCCCCCAAGACGCATCGCTCTGGGGGAGAGGAACGCGGCCGCGAGGACCGCAGCATCCCCGGACTGTCGGCGTACCAGGCCGTTCCGGCGATGCCACCGATCGCTGGACGCTGGCTCTCCCCCAGAGCGTAGCGCCTTGGGCGAGCCGCCCAGAGGGCACCCGCGAAGGCAGAGAGAGGATTCGTTCACCATGGTGACGTGGCCTCCGTAACACCATGGCCCCCGAATGGGCGATAGCCCGGAAGTCCTGGGACCGTGAAACGGGAACCGTAGGAACAGGCTATTTTTCTCCCAACTACCGGTTACGATGCTGCGACAGATTCTTACGGCGCAAGGACGTTGCCGACGGCGTGGCGCGGGATGGTGCGGAGTAGTGGAGGACCCTGTGGCGGAACCAAGTCTGAGCCTGACCCCGGCACGGCAGCGTCTGCAACTGCTGGGCATCATGCTGATCATGGCCTGCTCCCTCGCCCTCCTCGGCTACGTCGGCTACGGCGAGACCTGGCGAACGTACCCGACGTTCGAGATCGAGCGCCTGGCGGCCCAGGGCGATACCGTGAAGAACGCGATGGACCCGTTCCTCATGGCCGGCCTCCCCGTCAGCGAGTTCCCCGGATTCGTCCCCCTCACCACGCCCCTGCTCGCGTCCGACCAGTCGGTCGGCGGCGTCTACGTGGTCGACCCGAAGGGGACGATCCTGCAATCGAATACCCAGCCCAAGTCGCCGCCCTATTCCCCCGCCGCCTTCCACGACAGCAAACTGCAAACGACGAACAGCCAGTACACCCTGTCGGAGAGCGACAGCGCCTATCGGGTGACGCTGCAGATCAAGAACAAGGTCGAACCCGTCGGCCAGATCGTGCTCATCATGCCCAAGGCGGTCACGGCAAGCCAGATCGACGCCATCTTCGTCCGGCCGGTGGCGATCGGCGCGGCCGCGTTGCTGGCGATCTTCCTGGTCACATGCACCGTCGTGATCAGCCGGTCCTCCGGCCATCCCCGGCGCGCTCTGGGCGTGAGCTACGGCATCGTCTTTTTCGCCATGGCGATCGTGGTGGTGGCGGCGCTGGTGAACATCTACTCCGAGGGAATCCGCAACAAGACCGACGCCCTCGCCAATTCGCTGAGCGAACGCCTCTCCGATCCCCTCCAGTTGGGCCTCGACCTCAGCGATTTCAGCCAGGTCGACGTCGTCTTCCACGACTACAAGGTCCTCTACCCGGACCTCAGCTACGTCGCCCTGACCGATGGCGACCAGATCGTCTTCGACAGCACGACCGCGCGCGTCGGCACCCGCTGGACCGCGGACTCTAGCGACTACGAATATCTTGCTCCCCTGCACGGCGGTGCGGCGGCCAGCACCCTGGCCGTCCGGGCCGGCATTCCGAAGTCCGTCATCTACGGCGAGGTCTGGCGGAGCGGGAAGAACTTCATCGTGCTGTTCCTGGCGTCGGGCCTCATCGCCATGCTGTTCTTCGACCTCCTCAACACGCTGACCTCCGCGCCCTCGGGCGGGCTCGCCAGCGCCGAGTCGCGCCGCGTCTACCAAGAGGGCATCGTGCTGCCCTTCCTCTTCCTGGCGATCTTCGTGGAAGCCTTCGCCAACTCCTTCATGCCGCAGCATCTGCAGAACCTGGCGCGCCAGACCGGCCTCAGCCCGAGCGTGGCGTCGGCGCAGTTCACCGTCTATTACGCGGCGCTGGCGTTCGCCCTCATTCCCGTCGGGCGCTACATCGAGAGCGGCAAGCTGCGTAGCATCCTGATCATCGGCAGTGTCCTGGAGGTGAGCAGTCTGGTGCTGATGGCGACGGTCGGGAACTCCTACGCGATGTTCCCGATCCGGGCGATGGCCGGCGCGGCCCACGGCATCCTGGCGACCGGGGTGCAGTCGTATCTGATCGTGCTGGCCTCCCAGAGCCAGGTCACCCGGGGGGCCTCGCGGTTCCTGTTCACCTATAACAGCGGCATCATCTCCGGCTCGGCGATCGGCGCCTTGCTGGCCGTCTACATGGGCTTCAACGGCGTGTTCACCCTCGCCGCCGTGCTGGCGATGGGCGTGCTCCTGTTCGGGGTGTGGTTCCTCCCGACGGCGGTGCAAGCGCAGCAGGTGGCGCAGGTCGCGCCGGCCAAGGTGCAGCCGCCCTTCGTGCCCAGTTTGACACGGGCCTTGCGCGACTTCGGCTTCGTGAGCGTCGTGCTCCTCGTCGGCGTGCCGGCGAAGATCGTCAACGCCGGCGTGATCGCCTTCGCGCTGCCGCTGCTGCTGGCCCGGCAATCCGTGCCCCAGGAGGATATCGGCCAGTACATGATGCTCTATCCCATCGGCATCCTCTTGATGAGCCTCATGGTCACGCGCATCGTGGCGCGGCTCGGTCAGCCGCGCAAGGCGCTGATCGTCGGCACGGTCGTCGGCGCCCTGGCGGTGGCGGAGATCGGCTTGATGGGCGTGAAGGGGCTCGGCGGTGCCGAGGCGGCGGCCATCACCTCCTTCTTCCTGATCACGGGTATCTTCATCCTCGGCCTGGCGCACGGCATGATCAATGCGCCGATCGTCTCCTATGTCTCCACGACATCGGCGGCCGATAGCCTGGGCCGCAGTACCGCCAACTCGATCTACCGCTTCGTGGAGCGGTTCGGCCACATGACCGGGCCGATCCTGATCAGCCAGTTGCTCTTCGTCGGCCAGCAGAACGCGATCGCCATCATGTGGGTCGGCGTGCCGATCGTCCTGTTCGGCATCTTCTTCTGGATCGAGTCCGGCCGGCGCAACGCGGCCCAGATGCGCCTTTCGGTCGGGTAGTCGGGCCCTCATCCCCGGCCCCTCTCCCCGTGGGAGAGGGGAGGCGAGCCGTAACGAGTCGGGGTGAGGGCCATTGTTGGAGGGTTTCGTATGGCAGCCTCAGAACGGGCGATAGGCTCGTTGAGCCGGCGTCAATTGCTGCTCGCGTCGCTCACGGTGGGCGCGCTGGCGGGCGCCTCGCCCCTTATCGCCGGCGCGACAGCGGCGGCGCGTCCCCTGGCCCCGCTGCTCGGCGGCACGCCCACGCAATTCGGGGCGGACCGGACACTGGCGGACGCCGCCGTCAGCCCTTCGGCGCTGAAATGGGTGGTACTCGCGCCGCAGACCCTGGCCAACTGGACCCTGACGCAGGATACTGCCGATGGCAATCGCTTCACGTTGACGCCGAAGAAGCTGGGCTCGCTGAGCGGCACGCCCAAGCGCGTGCTGGTGCTCTATACGAAACCGTTGAGTAGCTTCGACGACACGCTCACGGCGATCCTGGGCGTCCTCACGGACAAACAGGTCCCGGTCACCGTCACGCTCCTGAACTTCGAGCAGAAAGACAACCTGTTGAAGGCCGGACTGGCCTACGGCGAGGCGCAGAAGTTCGACCTGTTAGCGCCGATGGGCTCGGAAGCTACCCAGAGCGTGCACGACGCCTACCAGGGCGGCGCGCTGCCCACCCTTTCCCTGTTCACGAAGGACCCGGTGCTGCAAGGCTACCTCAAGGACTTCAACACCGGGAGCGGGACGAATCTGGCCTACTGCACCAACGCCGTGCCGATCGAAGAGCAGATGACCTACCTGCGCGAGCTGAAGGCCGACGTGAGGAACATCGCCGTGTTGTATTCGGACACGAGCCGCAGTACCCTGGAGGCCCAGGTGACGCCGCTGAAGGCGCTGGCGACCCAGCAAGGCATTAACGTGCTCGATGTCGTGGTCCACAGCGATACCAACCCGGCTCCGGAGTTCAACGTCGCCGTCCCACAGGCGATCACCGCCATGGCGGCCAGCGACCCCGGTCTGCAACGCAGCGTCTTCTGGGCCACCGGCACCACCGCCGTCATCAACTCCATCGACCTGCTCAGCCAGTTGTGTGGTACCGTCCCGATGCTGAGCGTGTACCCGGAGCTCGTGAAGGAGGGGCCCGGCAGTGCTATCCTCTCCGTGGGCGTTGCCAATGTGAACCTTGGTCTCCTGGATACCAATTACATGCTGGACATCTTGTACAACGGCAAGAAGCCGGCGACGATGCAGGCGGGGGTGGTGTCGCCGCCCGACCTGGCCATCAGCTTCATGAAGTCGCGCCAGATCGGCCTGGAGATCCCCTTCAGCTTCTTCGAGAACGCCGGCTACGTGTACGACCATAATGGCAAGGTCGTTCGTTCCAACGGCCAAACGGTCGCCGGCGCCTGACGACAGAAAAGACGTGAGAGTGACGCAGATGCCGGCACGACGAAAGCACCGCATACTCGGGAGAGCGCAGGGCGAGGCCCGGAGGCGCTATCTGCTGCTGCTCGGAACGCTCTCCGTGCCGGCGTTCATCCTGCTGCTGGTCCTGGGTCTGGTGCTCCGAAGCCGAGTGCAGACGACGACCTACCAGTTGACGATGACGACCGGCAGCTTCTCCGGGGCCAACTACGACCTGGCCACGCAGTACCTCGTCCCCGCCGCCAAGGAACACCACGTCAACCTCACTATGGTCCAGAGCGGCGGCTCCGAGGCGACGCTGGATGCCGTGGAGAGCGGCAAAGTCCAGGTCGCCATCGTCGATGGCGGGCTGAGCCACGTCGGGCGCGGCGACGTCCGCGAGGTGGCGCCGATCTACCTGACCGCCCTCCACGTGCTCATGAAGAAAGACATCTACGATCAGTTGGAGTTGAGCGGGGACATCCGCGCCGCCTTCCTGGGCAAGACCATCAGCATCAGCGACCCCGGCAGCGGCACCTACACCTACAGCAAGATCATCCTCGACTACCTGGGGATCAAACCGACGGACTACGTCGCCAAGCCGGAGTCTGTCGCCTTCCTGACCGACCCGCAGACCCCGGCCAGCGCGATCCCGGACATCGTCTTCGCCGCCTCGCTGCTGCCCTCGCCGGTCGCCGTCCGCCTGGTGCGCGACTTCGATTACCGCCTCTACCCGCTCGACTTCGTCGATGCCTTCCGCCTCCAGGACAAGGCGGCCTACGGCGTCCCCATCCCAAAGGGGGCGTACGGGGTCTCACCGGAGGTCCCCCCCACCGATATCGTGACGCTGGGGCGGCGCCTGCTGATCGTGACAAATAAGAATGTGCCGGATCAGGCCGTCAAGCAGTTGACGGCGGCGATCTTTGAAAGCGACTTCGCCAAGGTCGACGACCCACCGCTGACGTTGAAGCAGTTCGACCTCCTGCCGGAATTCCCGCGGGCCCCCGGCGCGCTGGCCTACGTCGCCAGCCAGACGCCGATCAGCCAGGACACGATCAACAACGCCGTGCTCTATCTGACCGGCATCGCCGCCTGGTTGACGGTCG
>JAICXR010000445.1 GCA_025980355.1 Chloroflexota bacterium
ACTGGCGCTGTCACGGCCAACAGGCCGCAAGTCGGCGCGAGCGGCAACTGCACCCCGGCGAGTGCCGCCTCCTGGCGCTCCCTGATCCACGAGCGTCACGCTCGCCCCGGCCCCCACCAGCCGGAAAGCTGTCAAATTACGGCCGTGAGGGCGCCACGGCGTTCACGGCCGGAGGGCGCCACTTTGGCGTGACGGTCGATCGCGATTCCGACTTCATGTTGTCTCGCAGTTCGGTTGCTGGCGGTCGGTGGGCGAGACATTCCACCGGCTGCCAGGGCTACCTGGTCAGGGTGCTGGGGACGGCGGGACCTCCTTCGGGTTTTGATTGGCACGGCCGTTCAAACGAAAGCTCCGCCCCGTGATCGTGAGGACCACGGCGTTGTGGGCCAGGCGATCCAAGGTGGCGTTGGCGAGTAAGGGGTCGCCGAATAATGCCGGCAGCTCGGTTGGAGCGCGGTTGGACGTGAGGACGATGCTCCGCTGCTCGTAGCGCTCGTTGATGACGTCATAGAAATCGACAGGGCCGCTGGCGGGGAGCGGCTTCAGTCCGAAATCGTCAATGACGAGCAACTGCGGACGCAGGTAGGTTGCCATACGCTTGGCGTAGGTGCCGTCCGCGCGGCCGGCGTTGATGTGGACGAGCATCTGATGGGCGCTGGTACAGAGCACGCTTGCCCCCTGGCGGGCGGCTTCGTGGGCCAGAGCGTGCGCCAAGTGGCTCTTCCCGACGCCCGTTTGCCCGCAGATCAGGACATTGCGATGCTGCCGCAGGTAGGCGCCGACGGCGAGATCGAGGATCTGCCGGCGGTTGATGGAGGGGTTGAAGCCGAAATCGAAGGTCTCCAGGGTCTTGGTGCTGGTGACATTGCCCCGGCGCAGCGTCAGGTCCAGTTGCTTTTGGTGGCGGCGCTCCACCTCCTCTTGGAGCAGGCGGCTGAGGAACTCCTCGTAGCCCCATTGTTCACCGCTCGCCTGCTCGATGCGCGCTTCCAAGCCGGAGAGCATGCCGGAGAGGCGGAGTTCCTTGAGCGCAGGAGTAAGTTGCTGCAGCGCGCTCATCGTGCTGCCTCCAGGACGCCCACGACAACAACACGGTCGCCGTGGGGACCTGCCTCCAGGGCGCCCAGACGAGCCGGGGCAGCGTTGCCTGCGGCGGCGACGGTGGCGGCCGGTTCGCTCCCGCCCAAGAGACCAGCGGCGTACTCGTCCGCCGATCGTGCAAAAGTAAAGCTGGGCGGAACAGCCGGAGCGGCGACCCCAGCGGCCGCCACTGACTCCTCCGGAGTTGGTGGCTCCTCCTCCAGCTTCGCCGCCAGGATGCGTTTGACCGTTGGGTAGTCATCGCTGCCAAAAGCCTGGGCGCGGGCACAGGCCCGCTCCAGACGCTCCGCGCCCACTTTTCCCGCCAGTCTCACCAAGCGACCGGCACTGCGCAACCGATCCTCCGGGCGGTGCGCCAACAGTTCGCTGACCACGGCCGCCGTGGCGGGCCCAATCGCCTCGGCTTGCTGCTGGCAAGTTTCCCGCGTGAGGACCAGTCCCGGTACTTTCTCCGGCGGCAGATGCGCCAGGATCGTCCGGCGTTCGCCGGGCGCCGCCCGGTCGTGGGTGACGATCAACTGGTGATCGTCGCCATAGATGTCGACGGTCCGCACCCCACCGCGTACCCAGAGCTCCTGGCCGACCAGCCGGAACGGCGCCGAGTAGTAGGCCTGCTCGAAGGTGAGGTGACAGTCACGGTAGAGGCGGAGCTTCGCCCAAGTCGCCGGATCGTAGGGGGCGGCTGGTAACGGCAGCAACGCCGCCCGCTCGGTGGCCTGGAAGCGGGCCAGCGGCTGCTCCCGTGTCGTCCCATGCACCCGCTCGCCGGCCGTGGCCAGAATCCAGGTCCGCAGTCTCTGATTCAGTTCGTCAATCCGCTCCGTCCCTTCCCGTCCGGCTAGGAAGTTGCGCTTGAGGAAATGCACGCCGCCTTGTTCCACCTTGCCTTTTAACCGGGGCGTCCGTGGGGGATTGGGATCAATCCGGAAGCCGTAGTGCTCGGCACATTCACGGTAACTGCGCTGGACAACCGGATCGTGCACACTGGTGTGCAAAATGGCCGCTTTCAGATTGTCCAAAACAATCGTGCGCGGGCAACCGCCCCAAAACTCGAAGGCGTGGCGGTGGCAGAGCAGCCATGTAGCGATGCGCTGGTCATAGACCAGTTCGGCATAGCAGTGCCGGCTCCAGGACAACACCAACACGAAGGCCCACGTCTTGCGCGCTTTGCCGGTGGCCGGATCAATCGTCCAGCCGGCATAGCCGAAATCGACCTGCGCCTGGCTGCCAGGCGGCGTTTCGACCCGTACATAGACCTCCGGCTGCGTCGGGTCCAGCCGTCGCAGCAGCCGCCACACCGCCATGTAACTGACCGGCTGGCCGTGGACCTCCTCCAGCCGCCCGCGAATGGCGGCGACCTCCATCCCCCGCGCCCGGTAGGCCAGAATCTCCTCGCGGTAGGTCGCCACCGTCGAGGTCTGCTGGGGCGGCGGGCTGAGCGGCAGCGTCTGGGCGAGCAGCCGGTGCACTTCCGCTGCCAACGGCGCCTCCTTTTGTAAGAGTCCCTGCTCCTGGGCCCACGCGCGGTACCGGGCGATGCTCCGCCGGGTGTGCCCCAAGCAGGCGGCGATCGAGCGGTCGCTCTCGCCCATCCGCAGCAGGCGTACTAATTCCATGACGTCCATCGTCGCGATCCTCCGATTGCTCATCGGCGACTCCCCCCTTTCTTACTGGGGAGAGTGTCGAAGCTCCTCGGAATCGCGTCGGCCGTCCCTACCTACCGGCCCGGCAGCACGCTCACTGTCGGCGCCCTTTGGCCGTGAACTCGTGGCGCCCTTTGGCCGTGAAACCCTGGCGCCCTATGGCCGTGAAGCCTATGAGCAGTATCGGGCGTAAAGTGACACCAATTGCCTGACGGTTCTGGTAGATCTCATATCCAGTGTAGCCCACGGCGGCAGCCGTGCCGACGACCAGGAAGACGCCGGCCGCGATCTCGCAGGCGCCGGTGGCCACACACGCCGCTCCTCCCAGGGCCTCGCCCC
>JAICXR010000321.1 GCA_025980355.1 Chloroflexota bacterium
CCTTGGCGATGCTGGCGCCGGGGAAGACGTCGTTCGCCGCCAGTTCGAGGCCTTCCCCGGTCGTCAGGTTTTGGTACGCAATGCCCCACCGTCCGCCGGCGAGGAGGGCGAGGGCACGGAGCTCGGTGAGGAGCTCCGGCGGGTCTGTCATGCATTCATTTCCTCATTGCCGAGTAACGACCGGCGCGACTCCTCGAACCGGCGCAAGCCGGGCTGCCATTGCGCTTCGATCTCCTCCGGCGAAAGGCCCGCGTCGATGCCGGCGCGGATGCGGCGGTCGCCCAGTAGCCGGTCGGCTGCCTTGCCCTCGTTGCGCCAGGCGAAGTGCTCCGGCCAGAGGCGGCGGAGGGCGACGAGCACTTCCAGGCCGGTGCGCACCGGCCGGAAGCGCTGGCGATCCAGCACGTGCAGTTGCACGCCGTGGCAACCTTCGCCCTGCCACTTGGAGAAGGACGGTATGAAGTGGCAGGCCCGGAAGCCCACGCCCGGGAGGGCACGGTCGTTCAGGGCGCGCGCCAATGCCGGGGCATCGATCCAGGGAGCGCCCAGCAGCTCGAAGGGGCGGGTCGTACCGCGCCCTTCCGACACGTTCGTGCCTTCCAGCGGGCAGGTGCCGGCGAAGGCCAGGCAGGAATCGAGCGTCGGCAGGTTGGGCGAGGGCAGGACCCAGGGCAGGCCGGTCTGGTCGTACCACCACTCCCGCCGCCAGCCGGACATCGGCACGACGGTCAGGTCGCAGCCGATGCCGCCGGTGGTGTTGAAATACCTGGCCAACTCCCCGATGGTCAGGCCGTAGCGCGTGGGGAGGCCGTAGGACCCGACGAAGGAGCTGAGCTCCACTTCGACCACCGGCCCTTCCACCGTCACGCCGTTGAGTGGGTTGGGCCGGTCCAGCACGATGATCGGCAGCCCGGCGTCGCGCGCCGCCTCCATGCAGTGCGCCATGGTGTAGAGGTACGTGTAGAAGCGGGCGCCGGCATCCTGCATGTCGTAGACCAGCGCGCCCAGCCCCTCCAGCATCTCCGGCGCCGGGCGGTGGGTCGCCCCGTAGAGGCTGTAGACCGGCAGGCCGCTGGCGGGATCGACCGTCGTGCCCACACGGGCGCCGGCCTGGGCATCGCCGCGGATGCCGTGTTCCGGCCCGAACAGCGCGACGACCTGCGCGCCGATACGGGGCAACGCTTCGACGATGCTCTCTAAGGAGCGTGTGACGCCGTTCGGGTTGCTGACGATACCGATCCGGCGACCACTGACCAGTTCGGGCCGCTCGTCCAGCAGGACGTCAAGGCCGACCGCCATAGGCATCGTCACCACCTACCGATGAATCTTGGTGACCGGCCGCAGACCGGCGTGGTCCAGGGTGGCCCGCAGGCGTTCGCGGTCCTGCGCGGTGACGTTCACCAGGGGCGGCCGCACCGGCCCGGCCTGATGGCCGAGCAGTTCCATCGCCTCCTTCACCATCGACACTTCATAGCCGCGGCGGGAGATACGCAGGTCGTAGAAGCCCTGGATCTTCTGAGCGGTCACCTCGCGCAGGCGTGCAAAGTCGCCCGCCTTCGCGAGCTCGAAGAGCTCGACGGCGACCTGCGGCATGTAGTTGGCGACGCTGGACGTGAAGCCTTTAGCGCCGGCGGCGAAGTAGCCGCCGACCATGTCGTCCCCGACGCCGCCCAGCCAGAGCAGGCGGTCGCCCACGGCGTGCTGCAGCCGGCTGAAGGCGCGCAGGTCGCCCTGGCCATCTTTATAGGCGATGACGTTGGGGATGTCCGTCAGCTTGCGTAGCGTCGCCGGCGTGAACGTCACCCAGTCCCGGCTGTAGGGGAAGACGCCCAGGCTGGTCGCCCCGGCCACGTGCCGGTAGTACTCCAGCAACCCTTCCGGATCGGCGTTGACATAGTAGGGGGGCAGCATCAGGATGCCGTCGGCGCCGGCTTCCTCGGCCTGACGGGCGAGCAGGCGTCCCAACGCGCTGCCGAAGCCCGTGCCGGCGATCACCGGCACCCGGCCGTGGACCGCTTCCACCACCGTGCGCACCACCTGGCGGTGCTCCTCCGGCGTCAGCGAGTACAGCTCGCCCGTGCCGCCGGCCGCAACCAGGGCGTGGATGCCGCCGGCCAGCATGAACTCCACGTTGGCACGCAGCGCCGGCAGGTCCAGTTCCAGTTGGGCGGTGAACGGCGTGACGGGGAAGGCGATCACGCCTTCCAGACGCGAACGCAACTCGGCATGGGACAGGGACATGGGGCACTCCTTTCTCTCAACCGGCACGTAGTCTAGCAGAGGCACGGCGGCCGAGCACTTCCACCGTCGGAAGCAAGAGGTCCTGGCGCCGCCTGGTGGTCCTACCCTCACGTGCACGTATAGGTTAAGCTCAGGACGTGATCGCGTCGACACGGCGGAGGGAGCGAAGATCCCCATGGCACCACGGCAATTCACCCTTCCCGTCTGGCTGACCAGGGACGTCGGCTGGATTATGGCCAGCCGGGCCACCCGCAGTCTCAGCCAGGGCTACCTGGGCGTGATCGTGCCGTTGTACCTGGTGCATCTGAAGTTCACGGCGTTCTCGCTCGGGGAGCTGTCGACGGTCGGGGCGATCGTGAGCGCCCTCCTGACGCTCGCCGTGAGCGTGCTGGCCGACCAGTATGGGCGCAAGCCGTTCCTGATCATCTTCCCGCTCTTGACGGCGGTCGGGGCGATCGTCTTCATCGCCACCCGCAACTTTGGCGTGATCCTGGCCGCCAGCGCCGTGGGCACCATCAGCCGCGGCGGTGGCGGCGGAGGCGGCGCCGGCTCGGGAGGTCCCCTCTACCCGGCGGAGCAGGCGCTGATCGCCGGCCATACCGGGACCACCAACCGCAATACGGTCTTCTCCGCCTTCTCCTTCACCAGCACGCTGGCCGGTGCGGCCGGCGCCTTGCTCGCCGGCATCCCGGAACTGCTCGTGAGCACCACCGGCATGACCGTCACCGACTCCTACAAGCCGCTGTTCCTCCTCACCAGCGTGCTGTCGGTGTTCACCGCCGTGCTGATCCTGCCGGTCCGCGACAGCATGCGACGGCGGGAGGCGGGCACGCGACGCCAGTTCTTGCCGCGCCAGTCGCGCAAGGTGATCGGCCGCCTGGCGCTGACCAACCTGCTGAACGGCGTGGGGGTCGGCTTCTACGCCCCCTTCATCGCCTACTGGTTCAACGTGCGCTACGGCGAAGGTCCCGCCCGGATCGGCTTCCTCTTCGCCGCGGTCAGCCTGGGTGCGGCGGTGCCCTACCTATTCGCGCCGGCCCTGGCGCGGGCGCTGGGACTGGTGCGGGCGGTCGTGGGGATCCGCCTGATCGGTGTCGTGACGCTGGGCATCCTCCCCTTCATGCCGACCTTCCCGCTGGCGGCCACCGTCTACTTCCTGCGCATGATCCTGCAGCGGGCCAGCATTCCCCTGCGCCAGAGCTACACGATGGCGGTCGTGGTCCCGGAGGAGCGTTCCTCCGCCGCGGGCATGAGCAACCTGCCCTCCCAGGTCTCCGCGGCCGCCAGTCCGCTCCTGGCCGGCTACCTCTTCGAGACAGCGTCGCTGGAGTTGCCGTTTGAGATCGGCACCATACTCCAGTTCTGCAACGCTGCATTGTTCTTCACGCTCTTCCGGAACATCCGTCCGCCGGAAGAGTCCGCGCAGCCACGCCTCCCGCTCGCCACCGATGCCCGCAACGCGGGGGACATGGCTGGCGCTTCACCGGCCTCGGGCCTGAACGGCACCGTCACCGGGACGAACGTCGCCAGCGAGGACCGGGAACAGCGCAGCCGGCCTACAGCGTGATGACCTGGTCGGGCGGGTTGGCCGCGAGGGCCGCGTAGAGGTCGGGGAAGCAGCCGACCTGGACACCGTCGACGGTGCCGCTGGGCTGGCAGTTGCCGGCGACGCCGGTGGCGAGGCCGCGCTCGATGGCGCACTGATCGCAGAGCATCAGCAGCATGCCACGTTCCCTCGCCAGCCGGCCCAGGCGCTCGCCGAGCTGATCACCGGCCCGCAGGACGTAGGTATTATCGTCGAAGAAGAACATCCCGACGACGTCGGCGCCGTGGCGCCCCTCCTCCAGCTGCGGCAGGATCATCTTGCCGAGCTTATAGCTGGCGGTATGGCCGGAGGTGCTGAAGACGTAGGCAACTTTCAAAGGACCCTGGGCTCCTCTTCTCGTCCGGCGCCATTCGTGGCAGGGACCATCCTCCCTGGACGCCGAAGCAGATGATACCGCCCGATCCAGCGCCGGATACGGCCCGGGTTATGCCGCCCGTGTGCGGTACCTCTTCTCACGGCCTCCCACCCGTATGGGTCGAGGGCGCTTTGTCACTCGGTTTTTCCACTAACACTGTTCTAATATCCTTCAAACGTCCTTCTAACAGAATCTACTTGCGTCTATGCGACGACCGCGGTATCTTACGGGTACGCGAAGCCGGTGCTTAGAGCAGAAGGATACCGGCGGAGAGGCAAAGTGAGAATAGGAGGAGTATCACATGGCTATCGTAATGCGGAACG
>JAICXR010000251.1 GCA_025980355.1 Chloroflexota bacterium
ACCGACGCCACTTCTTCCGCCTCTTCCGGCTCCGCCGTCGGTACCGGCTCCGCAACAGCGCGCGAACCGGTCGACTCCATCTGCATGCGGGCGTCCAGCACGGCGTCGGCGATGTAGTGGCAGATCAGTTGCACGGACCGGATGCCATCGTCGTTGGCGGGGATCGGATAGTCCACCTCGTCCGGATCGACGTTGGTGTCGACCAGGCCGACGATCGGGATTTCGAGCCGGTGGGCCTCCGCCATGGCCAGGTGTTCCTTGCGCGTGTCGACTACGAAGATGGCACTCGGCACGCGGCGCAGGTCGCGCATGCCGCCCAGGTTGCGCTCCATCCGCCGCAGGTCGTCGAGCAGCACCAGCGTTTCGCGCTTCGGCAGCGCGTCCATCTCGCCGTTCTGTTGCATCTGCTCCAGCTCGTGCATGCGCCGCAGGCGGGATTCCACCGTACGGAAGTTGGTCAGCATGCCGCCCATCCAGCGGGCGTTGACATAGGGCATGCCGCAGCGCGTCGCCTCGCTGGCGACGGCGTCCTGCGCCGACTTTTTGGTCCCGACGAAGAGGATCGTGTCGCCGTGGCGCACCAACTGCTCCACGAAATTGAAGGCCAGTTGCAGCCGTTCGACGGTCTGCCGCAGGTCGATGATATGGATGCCATTCTTCTCGCGGAAGATGAAGGGGGCCATCTTCGGGTTCCAGCGGCGGGCGTGGTGGCCGAAATGGACACCGGCTTCCAGCAGGTCCCGCATGGTGATTTCGGGCATAACGAGCTAACAGTCCTTTCTCTCGCGGTTCCGCCCCGGCCATCCCCAGGTTATTCCGCATGAGCGGCAGGACTCCTGGAGCCGGGACGCGCGTCCTCGTGCGTCCATCGCACGGCTCTGCAGTGTACCACCGCGGGCCCTGGCGCCGGGGAGGAGGTCAGGTGGAGAGGTCTCTTACCGCCTGGGCGGGCGCGCTACCAGGCCATTCGGCGGTCGCGGGGTAGCACAAACGGTCAGCGGTGGCATGATCCGCCCACCGCCGATGCATAGTACAGAGCGTGGCGAGCTCATCACGCCTGGCGTTGAGTTGAAGGTTGAGGGGCAAGGCACGGTGGTCCAACGCATGCGGCTTCGCCTGGTGAGCAACTGGCTCCTTTTTATTGTGCTGGCGTTCTCGTTGCTCCGGGTTGGCAGCGCCAGCGCCGACGGCGTCACCGTGACCAGTCCCGATGGGAAGCTCGGCGCTGTGGAGGCCTTTCGCACCGACCAGACGTCGCTGGCCTACGATGCCGGCGTGCGCTGGGAGCGGCTGACGTTCTGGTGGAAGGGCCTGCAGGCCGGCCCCGGCCAGCCCCTCAACCCCTTCTATCTGCCACTCAGCTACATCGACCAGGAGCGAGCACACGGCATCCAGGTGGTGGGCGTCCTCGTCAATACGCCGGACTGGGCGGCGGCCGACCCGGCGCAGGGCGGCAAATCACCGCCGAAGAACCTCAACCTCGCCTATAACGATCCCAACAACTACTGGGGCCAGTTCGTCCGCCAGGTCGTGAAGATGTACGCCGGGCACGTCGACACCTGGATCGTCTGGAACGAGCCGGATATCACGCCCGACTCGCCCAATGCCGCCTACGATCTCTGGTCGGGTACGCCGGCCGACTACTACCAGTTGCTCAAGGTCGCCTATCTCAATGCGCACGAGGTCAATCCGAACGTGCAGGTATCGTCCGCCGCGGTGACCTACTGGACCGATATCCACATGCAGCGCGAACAGTGGTTCAGCCGGTTCCTGACGCAGGTGGCGGCCGACCCGACGGCGGCGGCGCACCACCAGTACTTCGATATCGCCGCCCTCAACCTGTACACCAACCCGGAAGACCTCTACACCGTGCCCACCCTCTACCACCAGCTCATGCAGGAGCAGGGCTTCGACAAGCCGATCTGGATCACGGAGACGAACGTGATCCCCTACAACGACCCCGTGAACTCAAACACGCCGAACGGCACGGCGGCGGAGATGCGTTCGACGCTGGCCGAGCAGGCAAACTATCTCCTGGAAGCGATAGCCATGGGCCTGGCCGCCGGCAGTCCCCGCATCGAGGTCTACAAGATGAAGGACGGCGACGGCGACGTCATCAACGGCGAGGCACTGGTGCGTGCCGACTATGCCAAGCGCCCAGAATATTCAGCCTTCCAGGTGGCGGCGCAATACTTCTCGAACTTCCGGAGCGCCACGCTCTTCGCACCGGGCAACCTGCGCGAGGTCGTCTTCGACCGCGGCAGTTCGCGAGTGACGGTGCTCTGGGACGCCGCGCCGACGCCGATCGGCGTGCAAGTGCCGGCCGCCGGCAACGGGCAGGGGCAGCAAGGCGGGCCGGCCGGCAATTTCCAGGCGGTGAGCGCCGCCAATGGCGTGTTCAGTTTCAACCTGCCCGGCGCTACCATGCACACCGACCTGACGAACCCGAACGCCTACCTGATCGGCGGGACGCCGGTCGTGCTGGTGGAGACCGGCGTGCAGGGGGCGGTGACGGCGGCGCGAAACCTCTCGCCGGCCACCTTGCCGCAATTCCGACCGGTGGCCGCGCGCCTCGCCGGCGAGCAAGCGACCGGTACTCTGCCGGGCGAGGACGTGTCGCCGCCCACCTTTTCCACGGCGGTTCCCGCCGGGAAGCTGGATTACGACGTGCCCGGCGGTCATTTCTACGGGCAGGCCAACGGCAATGGCGGCGCGGGTGGCAGCGGCTACACGATCGTCGACGACGCCCAGGCCAGGTTCTGGACCGCCTTCCGGCGTGACGGCGGCGTCTCTACCCTCGGCTACCCGTCCTCCCAGCGCTATACCAGCGGCGGCTTCGTGTACCAGGCGACGCAACGCGCGCTGCTCCAATGGCAGGCCGACGGCGTCCACTTTTCCAACGTCTTCGACATGCTCTCCGCCGCCGGCAAGGACGACTGGCTCCTGGCGCAGTTCCAGATCCCGAAGAGCCAGTCCTGGAGTTCCGACGCCGGCAAGAGCTGGCCGGACGTGGTTGCCCACCACCTCGCGATACTTGATCAGGCACAGGCAATTAAGGCGGCCTACCTGGCCGATCCCGACTTTCTGGACCACTTCGGCCTCCCGATGGCGATCGCCGACGAGGGCACCGTGGTCGTCGTCCGCTGCCAGCGCGTCGCTTTCCAGCTCTGGAAGCAGGACGTGCCCTGGGCCAAGGCCGGCCAGGTGACCGTGGCGCTGGGCGGCGACATCGCCAAGCAAGCGGGAATCGTGCCCCAGTCGGCGCAGACGCCGCAGTAGGCGCTCCAATCGGTGTGGTTCGCGCCAGGAGCGGCGCAGCCGAGCGTGCCGATGGTCGATGGCGTCTCCCCGGATGCGGCGGTGCGGGCGGTTGACGGCGCCGATCTCGGTCCCCGCCGCGCTACACTGAAGTAATGAGTCCGATTCGCCGAGGAGGCAAAACTACCCCATGCCCATGCTTAACATCGCTCCGACCACGACGATCCGGGAAGTGGTCGATCGCTATCCCGGCATTCAGGCGGTGTTTCGGGCGCACGGCCTGCCCTGCGCCAGTTGCCACGTGGCGGCCTACGAGAGCATCATGGCCGGGGCGGCGTTGCACCGGCTGCAGGTCGGGCTGCTGGTCGACGACCTGAACGCCTACGCCCGCTCCGGCGTCGTGCCGGAGATGCGGGCGGCGCCGGCCCAGAAACGGCCGCTCAGCGGCGGCAAGTTGGAAGCGCGGGGCATCAAGCACATCGTCGCCGTCATGAGCGGCAAGGGCGGCGTCGGCAAGTCGCTCGTCACTGGCCTCCTGGCCACCGCGCTGGCGCGGGCCGGCTATGCCGTCGGCGTACTCGACGCCGACATCACCGGGCCGAGCGTGCCGCGGATGTTCGACGTGACGGACAAGGCCGTGATGCGCGACAAGCGTTTCGATCCGGCCTTGAGCCCCGGCGGTATCAAGATTATGTCGATCAGCCTCCTGATGGCGAACGAACGGGATGCCGTGATCTGGCGGGGGCCGATGATCACCGGCGCGATCCAGCAGTTCTTCAACGACGTGCACTGGGGCGACCTGGACTACCTGCTCGTCGACTTGCCGCCGGGCACCTCGGACGCGCCGCTCACCGTGCTGCAGCGGCTGCCGGTCGAGGGCGTGGTGATCGTCAATACTCCCCAGCAGTTGGCGACCGCCGTGGTGTCCAAGGCGATCAAGCTCGCCCAGCGCATGCAGGTGCCGATCCTCGGCATCGTCGAGAATATGGCCTACGTGTCGGTGCCGGGCAGCGACGTTCCCCTGGAGATCTTCGGGCCGAGCCAGGGGCCGCAACTGGTGGCCGAGTCCGGCGCGCCCTTGCTCGGCCGCCTGCCGATCGACCCGGCGCTGACGGTATTGGTGGATAGCGGGCGGATCGAGGAGTACCGGACGGCCGCCTTTGCCGAGCTGGCTGAGAACTTCCTGCGCGAGGCTAGGAGGGCCGGCCTGCCGGAACCCGTCGCAGGTGGCGTTGCCGGCTGAGCGCCGCCAGGGCGCACATCGTCTGGCAGCGACGGCACTGGAAGGTCTGCCGCCAGGTCGTGGCGACGGTCCGCGCCTGGCAGCAGGGGCAGGCGGCGGTGAAGACCTCCCCGGACCAGACAAAGCCCGCGCTGCACACGACAACGGTCAGCGCGGCGGCGACGACGAGCGCTACCCAGGGCGTGCCTGGGGTGACGCTGCCGGCCAGCACGCCGGCGCCGAGGCCGATAGCGAGTCCGGCGCCGACGAGCATGCGCCCGCCGATCTTGCGGGCCCTGCTCATTGCCGCCATGACGCACCCTCTCAGTAGGAGTTAGGCTACCCTAACTTGATCCTACCGACATTCTGCCTGTCTGTCAAGCGTTTGAAGTCGATTGGACGAAGCCCAGGCTCGGATAGCTGGCGCCATCCAGGACCGCTGGGGCATCGGCGCCTAGCCAATCTTTTAGGAGCGTGGCGTATACCTGGCGGAAGTCGATGCCAAACTTGAGATCGCCGTTCGTGTCGAGTTCGGTCAGACTCGGCGAATTGCCGTAGAGGCCGCCCTTGAGCTTGCTGCCAAAGAGGAACATCGGGGCGGCGGTGCCGTGGTCGGTGCCGTTCCCGGCATTCTCCTTGACGCGCCGGCCGAACTCCGAGAAGGTCATCATCGCCACCTGGTCGCTCTTGCCCAACGCCTGCAGGTCTTGCATGAAGGCGGCAACGCCGTCGGCCAGGTTCTTGAGCAGGGCGTCCTGGACCTTGCGTTCGTTGGCGTGGGTGTCGAAGCTGCCCAGGGACGCATAGTAGACGCGGGTGCCGAGGTCGGCGTGGATGAGCTGGGCGATCTGGCGCAGGCTCTGGGAGAAGGGGTCGGTCCCATATTTGACAGTCGTCTTGTAGCCGGACGCCACCTTCGTCAGCACGTCGGACGTGTCGAGCGCCGTCAGTCCGGCGTGGGTCAGCAGCGCCTCGTAGGCGTCCGAGCCCGGTTGTTGAGAATAGATCTGGCGGAAGGTGTTGATGCGGGCGTCCCGGCTCGTCGGGTAGTGGGGATCGGTGGCGAGTTGGAATTGGGCGAGGCTGCTGACGGCCGGCACCATGGCGTGCTGGGTCCAGAGCGCCTTGGAGAGCTGGTTGCCGATCTGCACGCCTTCCAGGTCGTTTGCC
>JAICXR010000471.1 GCA_025980355.1 Chloroflexota bacterium
ATCGTCCACGCCGCCGACGATGATGGGCGTGCTCGCCAGGATCTGTCCATCGCGTTCCAGGGCCACGGTAGCAAGGGACCCGCCGACATCAGCGGTCTCCCGGTGCCAGCGCAGGCTGATCGTCAGGTCGCGGCCGGGGACGGCCGGCGCGAGGGACTGGGCGAGCTCGACCTGCAACGGGCCGACATCCACGCCTTTGCCGTCCCAGGGCGCCGGGTGCGCGGGTGGGAGGACGGTGATCTTTCCGACGGTGGCCTCGTCCCCCAGCACCCTGCCGGCGGTGTCCTCGACCGGACTGGTGGTTGTGCCGTTGCGCAAGCCGACGCGCACCGCGTACACGCCGGGCGGCATATCCGGCGGGAGGCGCAGGAGGGGATGGTCGAGCACCCTCTGGTCCGGTCGCCAGAACGGGGTCGGGAAGAGGCCGCCGGCCGGCTCACTGTCGGCGGCGGCCAGGACGTGTCCGGACGCATCGTCCAGGTGCACCGTCTCCGTCAGACGCGCCGCGGTGGGGAGGGCCGGCGCCTGCCACGTCCACACCGGCGTGAACGCGGTCCCGGCCCGGACGGCTGGCGGCAACCGCACGTCGCCCAGGGTCGCCTGGCCTGACCAGACCGCGAGCGGGGACAGCAAGGCCGGCGGCGCGCTGGCGAGCGCAGCGAGACCGTGCGCCGCCACCACCACCGGACCGATCAGTAGCGTTCCATCGACCGGCAGGAGCCGGACGAAATGCTCCTGGCGCAGCGCGAAATCGGGAGTCCCGCCGGGCGTCACCGAGCCGAGGCGCAGCGTGTAGAGGCCCGGCGGCAGCGCCGCAGGCAACGCCAGGGTGACCGCCGTGGTGCCGGCGGCGACATTCAGCTGCCAATCGGCCCAATCGGTCGCCGCTGCATCCGTCAACTCCACGTCCAGCCGCCGGCTGCTCCCCGGAGTCGCTCGTAACAGCAGCTGCACCGGCTGACCGGCGACAATTTGAAGCTGAGCCGCCGGCCCCTGCTGGCCACCGGCCAGCGCGTAGCCCGCGATATGTATGCCGCCCGTCAGGTCAGCGTCGAGGGCCTGCCAGGTGGCGGCGTGCGCCCGCCCGCCGACCGCGGCGAAGGCGAGCGCCGCGGCGACGGGAATTGCCACAAGGCCAGTGCGGAGCTTGGCAAAGCTGATAGCGGAGAATCTGCGCATCCGGTGCACGGGACGGGCCCTCTCTCCGCCTCCCTGTCGCGTCAAGGCCCCCTCACCTGACCTCTCCCCCAAGGCCGGGGGAGAGGAACGCGCCTGGGAGGACGGTAGCATTTCCGGACTGCCATCGGGCAAACCCGTCCCGGGGACGCCACCAATCGCCTGATGCTGGCTCTCCACCAGGCTTGGGGGAGAGATGGCGAAGCCAGAGAGAGGGCCCTCCCCCGCGACGCCGGAGGGATGGCCCGGCTTCCCCGCCAGCCCCCGTCCCCAGGCTATTCCTCCAACACCCACCGCCACCAGCAGCGCCATAATCGAGACGACGTCCCCTAGACGCGCGGCCGGCGGGTCCCGAAACTGCAGCGCAACGCTGTGACGACCGGCCGGCACACCTACGGTCGCCAGACCGGACCCGGGCGCCGGCATCAGTGTGGCCGGGTGGCCGTCGACGGCGGCCTGCCACCCCGGGAAGAAGAGCACGGGGAGGGTGACCGTGCCGGCTTGGGCGCGCGTGACGGAAAACTCCTGTTGCCGGCTTGATGGTGTCCAGGCGACAACATCGGCCGCCGGGTCGGCCGGCGGGGCGCTGCCGGTGACCAGGGAAAAGGCGTGCGCCGAGGTCATCTGGCGCTGATCGGCCCACGGCGGAAGGTACTCGGCGGCGGCGGAAGTGCCGGCAAGGTGATAGAGCAGCTCGAAGCGGGCGATGCCGGCGACGGTGGTGAGGTCGGCAGGGAGAGCAATTCGGGGCGGTTGCAGGTGGCCGAGGCAGGACACGGCGATTGCCGCGACGGCGACGCCCGCGAGGGCAGGACGGACCCGACTGGCGAGCGTATCAATCGCCAGGGCGCCGAAGAAGGACGCCGGCAACGCCGCGATGGCGAGCAGACGCCAGGGGAACTGGACCAGTTGGAGCGGCGGCAGCGCCGTCCAAAGCGGGGCGGCGACGGCCAGGCAGCCGGCCAGGCTGACGGCGGCGATGGCGACGAACGCAGCGTCCCGCCGCCCGTCGCCACCGCGGAAGTGTCGTCGGCGGAGGAGCCAGGTGGCGATGCCGGCGACGAAGGCGACGCTCTGGAGAAGGCCGAACTGGTAGCCGAACCCTTGATTCCCGGCGAAGATCGCCGTGTACTGCTGCACGAGGCTGTGGGAGAAAAGCTGACCGGCCCCTGTAAAGTTCTGGGCGAAGTTGTAAAAGCGCAACAGCTTGGCAAAGGTCGCGTCGCCGGCCAGGGCCACCGCCGGTAGCCAGCTTATGGCGCTCAGTCCCGCCGCAAGCGCGGCGGCTCCGAGACCCAACAGCAGCCGCAACAGCGCCATGCGCGGCCGCCGCCAGCCGATCGTCGTCAACGCCAGGAGTCCGGCCACCGGCAGGAAGAGCAGCGCCGAGATGAAGTGCGTCAGCAGCAGCGCCGCCACGGGAAGGGCGAGCACTAGCAGACGCCGGGCCGAGGGCGCCGCCAAGAGCGCATCCAGCGCCCACAGGATCGCCGGAAACCATGTCGCGGCCAGGAACTCGGAAAGGTCGCCTCGGTAGTAGAGATTCACCAGGTGGTAGGGGGCCAGGGCATAGAGCACCGCGCCGACCATCGCCGCGGCCGGCCCGACGTAGCGGCGTAACCAAACGTAGGCGAAGAGCCCGGACGCGACTAACGC
>JAICXR010000209.1 GCA_025980355.1 Chloroflexota bacterium
CGGTCCAGGAGTGCGGCGCGTTCAGGGACGGGCCGGTAGTCCAGCTATTCGAGGCGATGTCGTAGATGCGGGTGGCGGTGTACGCAGCGGGCACAGCCCCGCCCTTCGGCTTGGGCGCGTGGGCCGGCGGGAGACCGCCCAGGCCCAGGCGCCGAAGCCGCCATGGGTATTGACGGCACGTACCCATTCGTCGAGGAACTGCCGTTTGGTGCGTTGCTCGTCGTCATCCTGGCCCTTGACCTCCAGAATGAGCATCCGTCCGTCGGCGAGTCGCAGCAGGAAGTCGGGCAGGTACTTGTGGACGACGCCCCGGTAGGTATAGAGGACCTCGAAGCCGAGGTGGTCGTTCTTCGCCCAGGCAGCGACGTGCGGGCTGTGCTCGAGCTGGTACGCCTCCGTCGCCTCCCAGGTGCTGTCATAAACACACATTACGTCAACCACCCACCGCCGCCGCCCCATACTGCGGTCCGGGTGGCCGACGAGCGCTGTTTCGCCGTATAGGGTAGCACGCGGCGCGGCACAGCGCGACACGGGGAGGGACCCATGTGCGTTGGGTAGCCAGGCGTCGTGATACACCTGGTCGGATCTGCCCTCTACCCCTCCCGCATCGCCGCCAGCCACCATGACCGCAGGGGATCATGGCGACCAGGTGCAAAGCGGGCGCGTTCCTCGATGTTCAGGAGAGCGCGCTTCAGGACGGGACCCGTTACCTGTTGCCCGTCCGCCCACTGGCGCAGCAGGCCAGCCGTCGTGTAGGTCGGCAACGGCGGAATGAGTGAACGTACGATGCGCAACGTCTTCAGATCATCGGTGGCGGCCGCAGCCTGCCGATGCCAGGCCAGTGCGCAGGTCATCGCTTCGCCGTCATCGATGTTGGCGGCGAACTGGACGAAGCTCGCTTCCTCACCGGTCGTTGCGAAGGGGAGAACTTCCAGCAATCCGGCGGCGACCAATGGTTGTAAGTCAACCGGCTCCCGTACGTCGGCGTCCAGGCAGGCGCCGCCACGGCGGAGGTAGCGCACCTCTGCGGCGGCGCGATCGGCGACGGCGAAGCGCAGGGGAAGGGCACGGAGAATGTCCGCAATGAGGCGCGTTGCACAGAGGCTGAGCAGACAACAGGCGTCAAGCAGCACGAGGAGGCGCACGCGCGATTCGGCGTTCAGCGGACCATCGCTCATGCCGAGGATCGGGCGCCTGGTCCCGCCAATGACGCGCCAAGATCCAGCGGCAGGGTCGTGAGCGTGCCGTCGCTGTCCAGCATCTTGCCGCTGGAGAGTTGCAAGACCAACTCCCGGGCTGCCAGACGATCCAGGCGCACAAAGCGGGCGAACTGTCCCTCGCTCAGGTCCCCCCGTTCCAGTGCTTCGGCAGCGAGATAGAGGTAACGCATCGGAAGCTCGCTCTCGGCCGCTTGGTGTGGCGTTAGCTGGAGTAACGCCTGCGCCTCACGTACCCGGAAGCCGCGGGCGGCCAACCGGTCCCATGTACCGAGTGGGAGCAAGCGCAACTCCTCCAGCCGCCGGGCTAGGGCCTCGACCGACACGAAATAGTGGTGAGCGAGCGTGCATAAGTCAGCCAGCGTCACGCGCTGGTCACGACTACGCTGCAGCTCGTGAAAGCGACGGCGCAGGCCGGCCGCCGGCAGCAGGAAGTTCCGGGCGAAGGCATCGGCGAAGCGCTCATGGTCCGGCAGACGCTCATAACGACCGATCGGCGTGACTTCCGGTTGGAAGCGTTTGCTGAGAAAATGGGCGTAGTCGTGCGCCAGCGTCAACCGGCCGCGTTCCGGCGGATGGTTGCGGTTGACCGCGATGCAGCCGCCGAATTGTTCGGTATAGGCGAACATTCCCGCGATTCGTGGCGGCAACTCGATAAAGAAGATGCGCAGGCCGACATCATTTTCCAGCACCTGACGCAGCGAGAGCAAGGGGCCGTCGCCCAAACCCAGGCGGTTGCGCTCCGCCACGGCGACGTCTTCAGCGGCCAGCTCAGGAGCAAGACCGAGAATGTCGTAGGGGTTCGGATAGGCCTGCTGGAGAGACGCCCGGCAGAGCGTTTCCAACTCCAAATAATCTTCACAGAGTCGCTGAAACTCCAAGAGCCCGGGCGCAATCTGCTGATCAATATCAGCCGTGGGACCGAGCGCTGCGCGCAACTGAACCGCGAACGGCGCCGCCGGTTGCGACTGGCGCAAGAACTCACCGACACTCCGCCCGAAGAAGGAGGCGAGACGGATAAGCTCACCGGGCTGGATGCGCCGGTCTCCCTTTTCGATGGCGGTAACGGTAGTGCGTGCGATGCCCAGAT
This sequence comes from Chloroflexota bacterium, assembly GCA_025980355.1. Lineage (GTDB taxonomy): Bacteria > Chloroflexota > UBA4733 > UBA4733 > UBA4733 > UBA4733. Next base: position 2,308 of record JAICXR010000209.1, read on the forward strand.
GGTCGGCCACGTCCTGCTGCGTCCGCCCGCTGGCCTTGCGCGCCTCCTGGAGCCGTCTCCCCAGTTCACGCGAATCAATCACTTTGAGAACGTCTTCGTCCATGCTCAGTCGCCCAACATCGCTATGCCGCGTCTACTGTCGACCAACCGGAAAGCCGAAGCGGGAATCGTGACCATTCCTAACGTACTCCCGAACCGCTCAATAGAACGCACTGTACCATGCAAACCTGACAATGTCGGCCTATTGTACGAGTGGGGCGGCTCCGTGTCAGGAACGCGGCCGCGGTAAGCCTGGTCTCGGTGCAGGAGGAGGTTTAGCGGTCAACAACCCGCCGCATCCCCGAACTGGCGTCCCCTCAGACTGCGACGGCCTTCATGCGCCATATGGCAGTAGGCAACGCCTCACAGCACGGCACGGCAGTGAGACCACTCGGTGCGGTCCATGTCAGCCGATACCGCCCCGTCGAATATCTAACGGCAAGAGACGAAGTGGTCGGCCGCCTGCCGTTACGACACGGAGCGGCACACCGACGGTTGGCGCTCTACCGCTACGCCAGCGCTCCTGGTTGCAGCCAGCGGTCGAACCAGGCGTAGGCGCGCTCGCGCATGCTATCGCTGAAGGCGTGGCCGGCGTCTACCGGCATGAAGTCGAGCCTTTCTTCGGCGCCCAGGGCGCCATAGCGGGCGCGCGCTCGCTCGATTGTGGCGACGATGCCGTCGAAGGGGAAGATGGGGTCGGCGTTGCCGGCCAGCGCCAGGAAGGGGCGCGGCGCCGCCAACGACAGCACGTCGCCGACCTCACCATAGCGCAACAGCCCCGGCACGTAGGCGGCAAAGTTGTGGTTGATGCGCTCGCGGAACAGCGACGCGTAGCTGGCGAAGCCGCAACTGGAGACGGCCGCCCTGATCCGTTCGTCCATCGCCGCGGTGAAGAGCGTCTGCTGCCCACCGAGCGAATGGCCGACGCAGCCGATGAAGACCGGGTTCACCTCCGGTCGCGACACCAGATAGTCGATCCCCCGCATGGCGTCCGACAGCATCTTCGTCTGCAAGGTGCTGCCTTCGGCGATCAGGCGGGTGAAGGTAAAACGCTCGAAGGCCGCCCCCTCCAGCGTCGCATCGCGCCGCTCCTCAAAGCAGATGGCGTCGGCAGCCAGCGTGACATAGCCGCGCCGCGCCAGCTCCAGGGCGTAGAATTGCTGGGGGTTGCCGGCCAGCCCCGCCGGCTCGCTCTTGCCCAGGGCAAACTGGCCGGCGTGCTGATGCAGGCAGAGCACGGCCGGCCCCCTGCCGGTACGCCGCGCCGGCACGAACAGGTAGGCGGGCGCCCATTCCCCCGGTTCCACCTGGTAGCGCACCTTCTCCCGGATCACATCACCCAGATCGATCCGTTCCAGCGTCTGCGCTTCCAGTGGGCATGAGCGGGGGAAGTGGCCGAGTAACAGGCGCAAGCCGGACCGGAAAAGCGCTGGCGCAGGCACGAGTGCTGCCCTTTCTTCGCTCACGACCTCATGTCTGCATGGCGGCGATCGCCGCCTCGAGCGCCTGGTGCAGCCGGCCGATGCGGAACGGCTTGGCGACGACCTGCTGCGGCGAAACGCCGTGGCGGGCGAGGTCATCGGCCGCCATACTGTAGCCCCAGCCGGTCGCGACGATGATCGGCAGCTTCGGCCAGGAGCGGTGAACGCGATCGATGAGGTCCCAGCCAGACAGTCCCGGTAATCCGACATCCGTCACCAGGGCGTCGAATGCCCGCGCGCCATGCGCGTGGTCGAGCATGGCCAACGCCCGCTCGGCCGACGCCACCGCCGTGACCTGATGCCCGGCCCGCTGCAACAGCCGCATGGCGACCGCCTGGGTCGTCGCCTCGTCGTCCACCAGCAAGAGCCGCCATGGTCTGCCGACCGTTGGCGTATCCGTTGCCGGCTCTGCGCGGGCGTCATCCTCGGCGTAGGCAGGGAGGTGCAGCGAGATACATGTCCCCTGGCCAGGCGCAGAACGAACGTCGATCGTTCCGCCGTGGCGTTCCACGATTGCGGCGACCATCGGCATGCCGAGTCCGGTCCCCTTGCCGGGCGGCTTGGTGGTGTAAAACGGCTCAAAAAGGCGTCGCTGCGTCTCGGCGTCCATCCCGGTGCCGGTATCGGCGACGCTCACCACCACCGTGCGCGTCCCGTCCGGGCCGGTCTCGTCGCGCGTGAGGAGCCGGATCGTCCCCCCCGCCGGGAGCGCATCGACCGCGTTAATCACGAGGTTCACGAGCGCATCGCGCAACTCCGCCGCGCTGGCCAGGACGGCGGAAGCGGCACGCGACTCTACGATCACCGCAATCTGACAGCCGGGCGCAAGGGCGCCATCTCGCCAGCGCGGCCGTGTCAGCGCCACGACGTCGTCCAGCAGCGTTCCCAGGTGGAGACGTTGACGTTCCCCCAGCCCCGGGTCACGGGACTGGCGGGCGAAGCGCAGCAGCCGGCGCACGCCCCGCGCCGCGTCGTCGGCGGCGCGTACCGCCATCTGCACTTCCTGGCGGATCTCGTCGGGCGAGGCGACGCCGCCGTCCAGGCTCCGCTGCAACAACTGCAGCGGGCCGGTGATCGCCGCCAGGGAGTTGTTCATGTCATGCGCCACACCGGCCGCGAGCCGCCCCATCGCCTCCAGTTTCTCCGTGTGCGCGAGACGCTGGGCCAGGAGCAAGAGCTCCTGGTCGGCACGTTTCCGATCGCTGATGTCCTGGATCAGCGCGACGGAATACAGGGGCTGCCCGCGCTCATCACGCACCAGGGACACGCTGTTCTGGACCCAGACGGCGGTCCCGTCGGCGCGGAGGTAGCGCTTTTCCAGCACAAAACTCGGGATGTCGCCGTCATAGAGCTGTTGGAGCAGCCGCCGGGTCTCCGGAGCATCATCCGGGTGCGTGACCGCCAGCACGTGGAGATGGGCGAGTTCCTGCGCCGTATGGCCGGTGAGCGCGCAGAAGGCGTCGTTGACCTGCAAGAAGCGACCGCAGCCGTCCGTGATGGCTAGACCGACCGCGGCATGGGCGAAGGTCTGCCCGTAGCAAGCCGCACTCGCCCGCCAGGGGTCCGTCGAGCCCCGTTCCTCGTGGCGCGGCGGGCGCCCGCTCGCCCCAGCACCGCTCATCCGGTCGATCCTCCGCGCGTGACAGCGCGCCCTGTGTCGTTAACAGTACAGTATCGCTACCCTTCAGTCTACGACGCCGGTCCACGCCTGCGGCTCCCCTAAAGGGGCTATATCGTGGTGCTCCAGGCGGGATGCCCAGCCCCGCACTCAGCGTCCGGCGATCCCGGTGAGCTGGATGCCTTCGATGAAGACGCGTTGGGCCAGGAAGAAGAGGACGATAATCGGGGCGATCATCATCACCGACGCCGCCATCATCAGCGTCCACTGCGTGGCATATTCGCTCTGGAAGAACTGCAACCCCAGGGCGAGCGTGAAATATTGCTGCTGGTTCAGGTAGATCAGCGGGTTGAGGAAGTCATTCCAGTTGTAGATGACCGAGAAGATCGCCACCGCCGTGAGCGCCGGCTTGGAGAGCGGCAGCAGCACGCTCCAGAAGATCCGCCAGTTGCCGCCGCCGTCCATCCTGGCCGCCTCATCGAGGTCGTAGGGGATGGTCATGAAGAACTGGCGGAGCAAGAAGACGTTGAAGGCGCCGCCGCCGAACCAGATCGGCACCGTCAGTGGCAGGTAGGTATTGATCCAATGGAGCTTGCTGAACAGGATGTACTTGGGGACGAGCGTGACGGCGTCCGGCAACATCAGGGTGGAGATGAGCAGGATGAACAGCACGTTGCGGCCGGGGAAGCGCACCCGGGCGAAGGCGAAGGCCGACATCGAGGCGGTGACGAGGGCGCCGAGGGTGGCGGCGACGGTGATGATCAGCGTGTTGCGGGCATAGGCGAGGTAGGGCACGGTCTCGAGGGCCGCCGGATAGTTGCTCCACATGATCGGGTTCGGCAGCCACTGCGGCGGGAAGGTGAACTCGGTCCCTTCCAGCTTGAGCGAGGTACTGAGCAGCCAG
>JAICXR010000144.1 GCA_025980355.1 Chloroflexota bacterium
ATATTCTGGGCGTTGATGCGGAAGTAGGCCTGCAGGGGCAGGTCGACGTGGACGCCCTTGGGCACGTAGATGAAGGAGCCGCCGGACCAGACGGCGCTGTTCAGCGCCGCGAACTTGTTGTCGCTATAGGGGATGACCGTGCCCCAGTACTCGCGGAAGAGCTCCGGGTACTCCTTGAGCGCCGTGTCGGTGTCGACGAAGATGACGCCGAGCTTCTGGAGGTCCTCCTTGAGGCTGTGGTAGACGACCTCGGATTCGTACTGGGCGCCGACCCCGGCCAGGTACTGGCGCTCGGCCTGGGGGATGCCCAGCTTGTCGAAGGTGCGCTTGATGTACTCCGGCACCTCCTCCCAGGTCCGTCCCTGGCGGTCGGACGGGCGCACGTAGTAGAAGATCTCATCGAAATTGATCTCGTGCAGCGCCGGGCCGCCCCAGTTGGGCATCGGGCGGTGCATGAAGTGCTCCAGCGACTTCAGACGGTACTGGCGCATCCACGCCGGCTCGTCCTTCATGGCCGAAATCTCTTCGACAATCTCCTTGGAGAGCCCCTTCTTCGACTTAAAGACGGGGGCCTCCGCGTCGCGGAAGCCGTACTTATTGTCGTAGCCGGTTCCGAACTCTTGACTGAGCGCCATGCTGGCCTCCCCTTATCCCCAAGGGGGCGTATTGCATACGCCCCTACGTCCCGATGCAGTCCACCGCACCGGGCAATGTCATTCCCTACGCCGCCGTGCCGCCGCGGGCGTCATCAATAATCTTCTCGTAGCCCCGGTCTTCCACCTGCAGTGCAAGTTCCGGTCCGCCGTCCAGGACGATCCGGCCGTCCACCAACACGTGGACGAAGTCCGGCTTGATATAGTTCAGGATGCGCTGGTAGTGCGTGATGATCAGCACGCCCATCGCCGGCCCGAGCAGGGCGTTGACGCCCTCGGAGACGATGCGCACGGCGTCGACATCCAGCCCGGAGTCGATCTCGTCGAGGATGCTGATCTGGGGCTTGAGCAGCGACATCTGCAGCACCTCGGCGCGCTTCTTTTCGCCGCCGGAGAAGCCGTCGTTCAGGTAGCGGCTGACAAAGCTATTGTCCACCTTCAGCAGCTTCAGGTTCTCCTGCAGCAGCGGCCGAAACTCCCGCGCGGAGAGGACGCCCTCTTCCCCGTGCGGGCCGACGCCGCTGGTCCGCACGGCGTTCATCGCCAGGCGCAAGAAGTTCTGTGTATTCACGCCGGGAATCGCCATCGGCGCCTGAAAGGCGAGGAACAGCCCGCGCCGGGCGCGCTCGTCGGCCTTCAAGTCCAGGATGTTCTCGCCGTTGAGCAGCACCTCCCCTTCGGTCACCTCGTAGTTGGGATGCCCCATGATGACGTAGGACAGCGTGCTCTTGCCGGAGCCGTTGGGGCCCATCAGCGCGTGCACTTCGCCCTTATTGACCGTGAGGTTGACGCCGTTGAGGATCTCACTCCCCGCGACCTTCGCGTGCAAATTGCGAATGACCAGATCACCGTTACCCATGCTGGGCTACCAAGCCTTTCTCCGTCAGTTGAATCGGCATGCCGGTGTAGCGCACCGGTTCGCGCTGCGGCGGCACCGGCACGAGGTCGGCGAGCGACATGCCGTCGAGCACGCCCGAGATCGCCTTGCCGACCTGCAACCACATATGCCGGGTGCTGCAGTGCGCCTCGAAGGCACAGACGGCGCCGGCCGCCCCTTCGCTCACGCAGACCATCGGGGCGATCGGCCCCTCCAGGGCCCGCAGCACCTCGCCCATGCTGATCTGCTCGGGCGCCCGCGCCAGGACGTACCCGCCGTGCACCCCCCGGTGGCTCACGATCAGACCGGCCTTGCGCAAGGCCAGCGCCAGTTGTTCGAGGTACTCCAGGGAGAGGTGCTCCTGCGCCGCCACTTCGCTCAGGGCGACCGGCTGCGCCCCCCACTGGCGGGCCAGTTGCACCATCATGCGCGAGCCGTACTCGCCCCGGGTCGAGACCTTCAACATGGCGGGGTCGGTCTCCAAATCCTGAGTGACTTCATCGGGATTGAGTATACCTGCCCCGGCCACCCGGCGCAAACGGGGATCGGCCATCACCAGCGGGCGAGCATGTGAGGTCCATCCCGCCATCGGTGACTCCGCCCGATGTCGGTGTGCGCCGATTCCGCCTACCGTGCCAAGCGGGCCGTCTAGCACTTTCTGGCCCCCATCGGGTCCCCTTCTGCCTGCTTAGCCCACCCCAAGCCGGTACACTCGGCTCTCTTGGGGCACATATCGGGCAACTAATCGAGCGAGTGTATCCGGTGGGCGAGACGACGCGGCAGATGCAACGGTTGCTGTCGCACGGTGCCGCGCTCATCTTGCCCTTGATGTTCTCGCTCCTCTTGCTGCTCGCCCCCGTTCTGCCGACGGCCTTCCAGTCGACACCGACCGCCTCGGCCGCGGCGTTGCCCGCTACTGCCACGCCAGGGCCGGTGACAACCGGCCAGGCGACGGTCGCCCGGGCCGCCCAGACGACGGCGAGGGGTGAAGCGCCGACCTCGTCCAGCGCACCGGCGCAGACCCCAACCGCGGCGCAGTCGCCGACCCAAACGGCACCCGATGAACAGGCTCGGACGCCGGAGTCACCGGCGACGGCGACGACGGCCACCCTACCGTCGGCACGCCCGCTGAATGCGCCCGAAGCCGTCGCCGGGGCGTCCACGACCGCGGCGAAACCGACGCCCACGGTGCCGGCGCCGACGCCGACGCCGTCTTCGCCCTACCGCCTGCCTTGGCCGGGTGGCGAGTCGCTGAACGTCATCCAGGGCAACAATTCCGCCTTCAGCCATACGGGCATCGAAGCCTATGCCTGGGACTTTTCCATGCCGACCGGCAGCATTATCGAAGCGGCGCGGGGCGGCACGGTGCGCTACCTGCGCGAGGATTCCAATGCCGGCGGCGGCGACGTGAACCTCTTCGGCTGGGCCGGCAACTATCTGGTGATCGACCACGGCGACGGCACCAGCGGCCTCTATATGCACCTGATGTACCACGGCGCCCTGGTCTCCGTCGGCCAGAAGGTCCAGCAGGGCGAGCCGATCGCCCTGGGCGGCGGCACCGGCTTCGCCACCGGCCCGCACCTGCACTTCATGGTCGAGCGCACCGAGCCGGGATCGTGGTACGACCAGTCCCTTCCGGTGACGTTCGCCGATGTCGCGAGCGACGGCGGCGTGCCGAAGCAGAATCAGACGTATACCTCTGGGAATGCCGCGGACGCCTACTGGCAGTCCGGGAACGTCGTCAATCGGGTCGAACTGCCCGCCGTCGATCTCCCCCGCCCCACCGCGTCGGCCGTCCCGGGCGTGCAAGGCACCGGCGTCTTCACCTGGCCGCTGGCCGGCCCGGTGATCACCGCCGCCACCGCGCAGCAGCCGGTGGTCCTCGTTGGCGGAGCGGCCGGCGTCGACGTCGTGGCGGCGGATACCGGCACCGTCGTGTTCGCCGGCACGGAGGGCGTGAGCGTCACTGTCGTCATCGACCACGGGAACGGCGACCTCACCGTCTATGCGCGCCTCCTCAAGGCCCTGATCCTGCCCGGCGACATCGTGCAGCGCGGCCAGCCGATCGGCGTCCTGGGCCAGCTCATACCCGGCCTACCCGTTCATCTGGCCGTCATGCTCTACGACCACGGCCAGCCGGTCGACCCGGTCTCCCGCTTCCGCAGCGGCCTGGGGCCGGCCCCGCTGCCGCAAGTGAAGGCGCCCAACCTCGTGGGCATGACGGCCGCCCAGGTGGCAAAGGCGGTGGCCGGCCTGCCGATCACGGTGACCACGGACCCGCCCGCCTCATCGGCGACCGTTGCGGCGGGGCTCGTCGCCAGCCAGCAGCCGGGCGCCGGTTCGTTAGTGGATATCCGATCGGTGATCCACACCACACCAAGCAATGGTCCGCCGACGCCATCGCCAACACCGACGTCTACGGTGGCCCCGCCATCATCCGCGTCGCCCGCTCTCCCCGCGACCTCGGGGCACGCCGCGCCGCCAGCAGCGACCGCGACAACGGCAGCCTCGCCGCCGGCAGCAACGCCACACCCGTCGAGCACCGTCCCGACGACCTCCCCAACGACGAGCGCGACGACAACCACCCGGGCGACGGCAACAGTGGGGGCGACAGCAACGGTCGCGGCAACGGCAACAACTCGGACCGCAGTCACGGCTACGACGACCGCCAAGCGATAGGGGTCGCCCGCTTCCCTACGGCCGCTGCCAGCGTACGGCGAAGCTGGAACCGTCGGCGCCGAGCGGCGATGGGATCGCCCGGAACTGCCCGTTGCCGTCGAGCATGCCGATGCCGGCGGCCGTCCAGGCAGCGTCATTGACGCCCCCCGTCACGCCGTTGATGGTCGCCATGGCGCCGGTGAGGCCGACGGTGCCGAAATTCGCCAGGGGGACGATCTGATCGCCGATCGCCGGCGCCTCAACCACCCACTCGGCGGAATCCCGGCTGCCGCGCGAGAAGCGCTGGACGGAGAAGCCTTGTCCGCTGGTGTTGTCGTTGAGCGTGATCCGGAAGGTCTGGCTGCCGAGGTACTGCACCTCGGCGCTGATCGCATCGCCCGGCTGAATCGGGAGGGCGGAGGTGCGCGCCGCCGACGGGTAGATCTCCAGCCAGGCGTAATAGCTGGCCTGTCCCGCGAGACAATTGGAGGCGGTGCCGGTCTGCTCGACGGTCGGGCTGAACACGCCGTCGATGCCGACCCAGACGCCGACGGCGGCGTTGGGCGTGCTCGCGCAGTTCACGGCCGGCACCGTCCAACTCGCTTTCACATCGGACACGGCGCCGGGCTGGCCGTTCGTCGGGTCCGTGGCGGCGACGTAACCGGACCAGTTGTCGCTGGTGGTCGCCGAGACCGGGTACGGCACCGCCGGGCTGGGCGGCGGCGGGGCCTGCGGCGCCAGGGCGGAGGCGGGGAGCAGGCCGGTGGTCTTGGCGATATCGCCGGCGTTGGCCACCGTCACCTGTCCGGCCGCCGCCCACGGCTGCGCCGTCGTCCATTGCTGGAGCACGGCCCGCTGCAGCCGGACGACGATGACGCTGCCATTGCCTTCGGGAACTGGCAGGCTCATCGGGAGGCCGTAGAGCATGATCGGGTCCGCCACGCTGAAGTAGGCGGCGCGGATGGCGGGATTGTTGGCGAGGAACTGCTGGTGTCGGGCCACCACCTGCGGCCATGCCAGGCCGGCATCGGGGGCAGTGTCCGCCGGCGGCGGCGTGAAAAAGCGCGATTGCAGCACGCCGTCCAGGCCGGCGTTGTGTAGCACGTCCAGGACGTTGACCACGCTGACGCCGTTCCCGTCCCATTGCAAAATGCCCTTCTGGAGGGCCTGATCCGTGTTGGAGGAGATCAGGAAGCGCGTGGAGATCGGGTAGCCGAAGGTGGCAACGCCGCCGCCCCGGGAGAACGCGCTCCAGAACGGTACGCCGCTATCATCGGTAATCGCGAAGCCGGGCTGGCCGCCGCCACCGCCCTGGCCGTTGGCCTGGCTGTAGAAATGGCCGTCGGCAATCGGGAAGTCCGCGCCGACTTGCGCGAAGGCCGGCGCGGCGGCGGGAAACAGGAATAGCAGCAGGACCGCGCCGAGCACCGCCGCGCGGCCGCACCGGCGGGTGAAAACACCCATGGTCGTTGGGAACCTTCACTAGTCGCTCAGAAGACAATACCGCATGATAGTCGCTACAGTATGGTGTAGAGAACGGCCCAATGAACGTGACGTTACGTCAACGGCCGGTCGCCCTCTTCCCAGGAGGCGCCATGCGGACTGGGCGTCGTGCCGGCGGCTGGACCATAGGGAACGCCACGTGATCCGCCAGCGCCACGGCCGGAGGAGACGATGAACCCGCTGCCGGCCGCACCATCGGCATGGTGGCGGCCGCCACTGGCGATCACGTGGCTACTCGATGCCGTAGCGGGCGATGCGCAGTCGCCGGTCGGTATCGTCGCCACCGACGCGGCAGGGTTGCTGCCCGCGCTGATCCGGCTGCCGGCGGCGCGATGCCTGACCATCCGCCCCTGGAGCGCCGCCGATCTCGCCCGGTTGCCGTACATCGCCGCCTTTACCGGCCGCCAACCTCTCATAGAGGCCCTGGCAACGATCCCCCCGGCGTCGTTACGATCGCTGCTCTGGTGCGAACCGGCGCTGCCCCTCTCCGCCGATCTGGTGCGCCAGATCGGCGCCTGCCTTGGCCCGTGCGGCCGTCTCGCCGTGTTCGTGACGTCAGCCGCCGGCTCCGCCGTGCCGTCCGTGCTCCGTCTGCGCCGGGCGCTCCGCCACGCCGGCATGCGCGTGGAGCGGACGAGCGGTTGCCTGGGACCGCGTGCGCTCGCCTGGAGCGTCCTCGCCCGCCTCGCCCTGGCCGCCGGACGCCCCGATCGTTACGACCGCTACCACGCCGCCATGCGCGCCGCCTACGCGGAGCCTTGGCCCCTGGCGTTGGCATGTCGCACGGCGGCGGTGGTGGCGCGGCGGGTGTCGTGCTAACCGCTTCGTCCGCCCTCGCCCGCCTGGAGTCCTGGCTGGAGACCATGCGCGGCCCCGCCGGCTATGGCGGCCCGGTGGCCCACTGGTGGGGGCAGTGCCTCCGCTTCACCGGCGCCGCAGCGGACTGGCGTTACGAGGGCATCATCCTCGGCTACCTGCGCCTCTGGGAGCGCATGGCGACGGAGATCTGGTTGGCGCGGGCCTGCCGGGCGGCGGATGACGTCGTGCGCCAGGCCTTGCCGTCCGGCGGCTATCGCTACTCCAGCTTCGAGCTGAACCCCGCCCCTTTCGGCACGCCCCACGAAGCGGCCTGCGACGTGGCGCTCTTGCGGCTGGCGCTGGCGCTGCGGGCGGCGGGACGGCACCCGGAACGCGCGGAACGCTATGCCGCCACGGCCGGCAAGAATCTCGAGAACGTCTACGCCGCCGCGCTCTGGGACGGCGAGGCGGGGGGCTTCAGCGACTTGCCCGGCGCCGCCGGCTTCGTGCCGAACAAGCAAGCGACGGCGGCGGAAGCGTGGCTCGCCCTGGCCGAGTGGACCGGCGACGCCCGTTACGCCGAACGGTATGCCCGGCCCGCCCTCGACCTCATCGTGCGGGCACAGCAGGCCGGGGGCCCCCACGCCGGCGCCATCGATCAGATCCTCACCGGTTCGGCCCACGGTTGGAGCGCCTCCGGGCGCTACTTCCCGCTCTACATCGCCCGCTGCCTGCCGGCGCTGGTGGCCGGCGCGAACGCCTTCCGCGACGTCGCCCTGGCGGATGCGGCGCGCGCGGCGGCGCACTTCATCAGCGCCCAGATCGGCACACAGGGCGAGTGCCCGTTGATCGTCTACGCCAACGGCGTCGTTCGTCACCAGCCCATCTGGGTCGCCGCGGCGGGTGATCTCCTGCGCGGCCTGACCGCGGCTCAGACGGTGGGCGGGCCGCCGCCCCCGCCGGCGCTCCTCGCTCATCTCCTCGCCGGCCAGGACAGCAACGGTGGCCTCCGCACCGCCCGTGGCTTTGCGACGATCCTCAACGACCGGCCGCGGGCGTCGTTGCCCGAGCTACGCGACATCCTGCACGTGGCGGGCTGGGCCGATAAAGCCTTCCGCTACCTGGCCGGCGTTGCCGGGCCGATCGCGGAGCCATTGCCCCCATCTGGCGAGACGTTCGACGCCATGTGCGTCTTTCGGGGCCGTGTCCTGCGCCTGGTCGAGTCGCCGGCCGAGTTGCGGCTGGAACACGCCGGGCGCACGGTCTACCGTTGGCACAAGGGGCAGGATTGGGCCTGGAT
>JAICXR010000442.1 GCA_025980355.1 Chloroflexota bacterium
GCCACGATCCAACTGGCGGCGGAACCGGGCACCGAAGGGCGGGCCCTCGGCCTCTGGATGATCGTCAACTCCGGCATGGTGCCGATCGGCAGCCTGCTTATCGGCGCGGCCGCCGTGGTCCAGGCCATCTCTATCCGCGGCGCCCTGGGCGCGGCCGGCGCCGGCTGCCTGCTCTTCGGTCTGCTCGCGCTCTTCGGGGGCCGCCGGATGATCCGCGCCGATGGCAACGAGCGTAGGGTGATCGTCTCATAGACGGGCGCGGCGGGTGCCACTAGCATGACCATACACTAGGACCCTGATATTGAGCGCGCAAATCGTTAGCCGGGAAGGGACTGCCGCGTGCATCTCACCTGTGGACAGAGCCAGCTCAGCAAGAGCCTGAGCATCGTCGGCCGCGCGGTGGCCCCGCGCAGCAGCTTGCCCGTCACCGGCCACGTGCTGCTGGCGACGGACAACGGGCGGCTGAAGCTGGCCGCGACGAACATGGACATCGCCATCGTCTCCTGGTCGGATGCCGAGATCGAAGACGAAGGGAGCGTCAGCGTCCCCGCCCGTCTCTTCACGGACCTGGTCAACTCCTTGCCCAACGACCGGGTGGAGCTTGACCTCAGTCGGCGGACGCAGACGTTGCTGGTGAAGGGCGTGCGCTTCGAGGCCAACGTCAAGGGCCTGGACGCCAGCGAGTTTCCCCGGATCGACGCCGTGGCGGAACAGCCACTCCTGGAGCTGCCGGCGGCGGATCTGCGGCAGGCGATCGAGGACGTGCTGTTCGCCGCCGCCAAGGACGAGACGCGGCCCCAACTGGCCGGGCTGCTCTTCCGGGCCCGCGAATCGACGCTGACCCTCGTCGGCTGCGACGGCTTCCGGCTCTCCATCCGCAAGCTGCCGCTGGAGGCGCCGGTGCCGGAGGAGGTCGACCTGATCGTCCCGGCGCGGACCATGGCGGAGGTGGCGCGTATTCACGGGGCGCTGGACGAACCGGTGAGCGTGTCCGTGAAGCCCAATCACAGCCAGATGCTCTTCCACGCCCCGAGTGTGGAGATCGTCTCGCGCCTGATTGACGGCAGCTATGTCGAGTTCCAGCGCCTGCTCGACCAGGTTGCCCGGCACAACGTGAAGGCGACCGTGACGACCGCCGATCTGCAACGCGCCGCCCGCTTCACCTCCTTCGTCTCCCGCGACGCGAACAATGCCCTGCGCATTGAGGTGAAGCCGTCGGGCGAGGAGGCCGGCCCCGGCGTGGTCACCCTGCAGGCCACCGCCGCCCAGGTGGGCGACAACACCACCGAAATCGACGCCGTGGTCGACGGCGCCGAGGCGCGCATCGCCCTGGACAACACCTACCTCACCGACGCCGCCGAGGCGATCCACACCCAGCAGGTGGTGATCTCCGCCACCGCCGGGCAGACCTTGCCGGTGCTGCTGAAGCCGGTCGGCACCGACGACGTGCTGCACCTGATCATGCCGATGCACCTGCAATAGGGCGGACGGACCCCTCCCCGGTACGCGCTACACTGGTATCTAGGCGAGCGTAGAGGGGCGGCGAGATGCACGGTGACGGCGCGACGGCGGTGCGGGAGGTGGACGCTGTTGGGCGATCCCGGCCTGCCCCACTGGGCCGGCAGGGGGCGAGCGTACCGTTCCCCCTGGCCTTGACCGTCATCGCGCCCAGCCGCAACGAGGAGGAAAGCGCCCCCCTCCTGGCGCGCGCCGTCCAGACCGCGTTGGTCGGGGAACGCTACGAATTGCTGTTCGTCGACGACAGCGACGACGGCACACCGGCGGTTCTGGCGGAACTGGCCGCGCAGCCCGCGCTCCACGTCCGCTATATTCACCGTCCGGCGGGGTCCGAACGCTGGGGCGGCCTGGCCGGCGCCGTGACCGACGGACTGGCGTCGTCACGGGCCGAGTATGTCTGCGTGATCGACGCCGACATGCAGCATCCGCCGGAGAAGATCCCCGAGCTGCTGGCGGCGGCCCGGCGAACCGACGCCGACGTGGTGATGGCCTGCCGGTACATGCCTGGCGGCAGTAGCGAGGGCCTTGCCGGTCCCGTGCGAACGCTCTTTTCACTCGGCTGTAAGTGGGTCAGCAAAGCGCTCTTCCCGGTACGGCTCTGGCAGGTGCGTGATCCCCTGTCCGGCTTTCTGCTCGTCCGCCGCGAGATCACGACCGGCGTCGCGCTCTGTCCGCTCGGCTTCAAAATATCGCTCGAGTTGCTGGTTCGCTGCCCGCGCCAACGGCTGGTGGAGGTCCCCTATCGTTTCCGCCGTCGTGCGGCGGGCAGCAGCAAGGCCGACGTCCGAGTGGGTAAACTCTTCCTCCAACATCTCTGGCGCTTGCGCACGTCGTAGAGCCACCGGCAGTGCGGGCGTTGCGTGGCGCAGGGTCGGGCACTATGATTGCCGGGATGGCAAGCACGGCCAGCCGGCGTTGGCAGCGTGGCGACAGGGAGGCGGATCATGATTGCCGTGGTGATGGCGGGCGGCGAAGGCTCTCGTTTGCGGCCGCTCACGCTGGGCCGACCGAAGCCGATGGTGCCGATCCTCAACGTCCCGGTGATGGAGCACATTCTCACCCTGCTCAAGCGGCACCAGATCACAGAGATCATCGTGACGGTGCATTACATGGCCAGCGTCATCGAAGACTATTTCGGCGATGGCAGCGATTTCGGCGTGCACATGCGGTACGTCCTGGAAGAGACGCCGCTCGGCACCGCCGGCAGCGTGAAGAACGCCCAGGAGATGTTGGACGAGCCCTTCCTGATCATCAGCGGCGATGCCCTCACCGATATCGACCTCGGCAAAGTGATTCGCTTCCATCAGGAGCAGCGGTCCCTGGCCACCCTGGTGCTGGTCCACGTCAACAGTCCCCTGGAGTACGGCGTGGTCATCACCGATGCCGGTGGCGCCGTGCAGCGCTTCCTGGAGAAGCCGAGCTGGGGCGAGGTCTTCAGCGACACGGTCAACACCGGCATCTATGTCCTGGACCCGAGCGTGCTGGACCTGATCCCGGCCGGCCGGCCCTACGATTTCAGCAGCGACGTCTTCCCGCAGTTGCTCAGTCGCGGCGACCCCATGTTCGGCTACATCGCCGATGGCTACTGGTGCGACGTGGGGAGCCTCTCCGACTACCTGAA
>JAICXR010000191.1 GCA_025980355.1 Chloroflexota bacterium
AGGGCGGCCGGGTTGCTCCCCTCGGACCCTAACTCCACACTCGAGAATTCACCGGGCCCATCACATGCTTCCAGATAGACCGCCCCCGCGCCATCGCCGAACAGCACGCAGGTACTGCGATCGGTCCAGTCCAGCAATCGCGACAGCGTGTCGCCGCCGGCCACCAGTACGCGGTCGTACGCGCCGCTCTTGATGAACTGCAACCCGGTGATCAGGGCATAGACGAAGCCGGAACAGCCCGCCTGCAGATCGAACGCGCCGGCCTGCGCCCCCAACGCCGCCTGCAGCAGACAGGCCACCGCCGGAAACTGGTAGTCCGGGCTGACGGTGGCGACGATGACCAGCTGCACCGCGCTGCCAGCGACGCCGGCGCGCTGCAGCGCCTGCTCCGACGCCGCCAACACCATGCTGGCCGTGCCCTCATGGTCGGCGGCGATGCGCCTCTCGCGGATGCCGGTGCGGGAGGTGATCCATTCGTCGCTCGTGTCCACCATGTGTTCGAGGTCGTGGTTCGTCAGTACGCGCTCAGGGACGTACTTGCCCCACCCGGCAATCCTTGCGCCACGCTGCACGCCGTTCTCCCGCTCACCGCTGTCGTCAACCGCTCGTTCATTGTAGCGAGGGAAGGGCGTCTGCGGGCAAGCAAGCACCGATTATCGGCATGTCAGGGCGTGAGGTAGTCCTCGCGCGGCGGGTGAAAGATGTCGAGGGCTTGCCCGCCATCGGGGCCGGTGACGAACGTATGCTCCGTGCCGCCGGGGATGTAGTAGCAGTCGCCGGCGGACACATGCTTCCGGTTGTCACCGATCGTCGCCTCCGCGTCGCCCGCCAGCCAGATGCCCAGTTGCTCGTGCGGGTGCTGGTGTGGCGGCACCACGGCGCCGGGTTCCAGGTCGACCAGCGAGAGCATCACGCGGTCGCTGCTGAACACGCGGAGGGTCACGCCGGGCGCCAGGCGGAGCGGCGGGATGGTCTCCCAATCGACGAAGTTCGGTAACGCGGTCATCGGTTTGGTATGCTAGCCTTCGCTGTTCCTCGACGGTCGGCGGCACGAGCATAGCACGTTCCCACGGAAAGGCAAGAAGAAGCATGGCGAACGTCATCGGCGTCGGCGTGATCGGCGCAGGCAACATCGCGGAGATGAACCACCTGCCGGGCTACCAGAAGCAGCCCGACGTCAAGATCCTGGCCGTGGCCGACGTCAACGGTGACCGCGCCAAGGCGGTCGCCGCCAAGTTCGGCTCGCCCCACAGCTACAGCAACTACGAGGAGCTGCTTGCCAACCCGGAAGTCCAGGCCGTCAGCGTCTGCACCCCCAACTTCCAGCACGCCCCCGTCAGCATCGCCGCCCTCAACGCCGGGAAGCACGTGCTTTGCGAGAAGCCGCCGGCCCTGTCGGCCGACGAGGGACGCCGGGTCGTGGCGGCCGCCGAGGCTAACCGGCGCACGTACATGATCTGCCAGAACCACCGCTTCCGCCCGGAGGTCGCCCTCCTCAAGCGCTATGTCGAGGCGGGCGAGTTCGGCGAGCTCTACTACGCCAAGGCCTCGATGCTGCGCCGGCGCGGCTCACCGGGCGGCTGGTTCGCCCAGAAGAAGCTGTCCGGCGGCGGCGCCCTGATCGACATCGGCGTCCACGCCCTCGACTACACCCGTTGGATCCTGGGCAATCCACGCCCCCGCCAGGTCCTGGGCGTCACCCGCCAGAAGATCGGCAGCTACCAGTTGGAGGAGCACCGCTCCTATACCCCGGCCGATATGCGCGGGCAGGCCCGCCCCGCCGGCTGGGCGGGCGACGCTGACGAGCTGGCGTTCGCCGTGATCCGGATGGAGCCGGACATCACGCTGATGCTGGAGGTGAGCTGGGCGCTGAACATCGAGAAGGACAGCACTAGCACGGAGATCTTCGGCACGAAGGCCGGGGCGAAGCTGGAGCCGCTGACGATCTACAGCGAAGAGATGGGCCGCCTCGTCGACAAGACGCCGCGCGTGCAGCCGATCCCGTATGCCGAGACGCACGCCCGGGCCATCCGCCACTTCATCGACTGCGTCCAGGAGGGGAAGCAGCCGCTCAGCGACGGCGCCCAGGCCGTCGTCACCCTGCAGATTCTTGACGCAATCTATGCGTCGTCCCAATCGGGCCAGCTGGTGGAGATCCCGTAGGCCGCAGGACCC
This sequence comes from Chloroflexota bacterium, assembly GCA_025980355.1. Lineage (GTDB taxonomy): Bacteria > Chloroflexota > UBA4733 > UBA4733 > UBA4733 > UBA4733. Next base: position 2,176 of record JAICXR010000191.1, read on the forward strand.
AGCGCCGGATCGCCTGGGCCACGCCGTGCTCGTCGTTGGAGCCGGTCGTGGCGCGCGCCACCGCCCAGGCCACCGGTTTCGCATTGGCCATGGCGACGCCAAGGCCGGCCCAGCCGAGCATGGGGACGTCATTGAGGTCGTCACCGATCGCCATGACCTCGGGCTGGATGACGCCATAACGCGTCGCCACCCACTCCACCGCGGAGGCCTTGGAGACTCCGGAGGAGAGGATCGTCAAGGTGACATCGTCGAAGGCCAGGGTGGCGATACGATCCCGCATCTCCGCCGTCATGCGGCGTTTGATGGCCGCCATCACGTCGGCCGGCGCGTGGAACCAGAGCTTGCTGACGCGCGTCGCTTCGTCGCTCAACAGGCGCTGGACGTCACCGACGGAGTGCGGCGGTTCGACCTTCCAGCGGGTTATCGAGTCGAGAATCCCTTCGTCAAGGGTTTCCACGTTCCATCGATCGACCACGCCCTCCTGCGTTTCCAGGTGCAGGTTGATCGCCGGATCGTGTTCTTTGAGCATCTGAGCGATCCGGCGTGCCACTTCGAGGTCGATCGGCTCGTGGTGGATCACCGCCTGGCCGCCGACGTCGTAGACGAGCGCGCCGTTGTGTGCCACGATCGGCGTCTCCAGGCGGAGTTGGCGGTGCACCTCCAGCATATGGCGGGGCGCTCGCCCGGAGGCGAGGATCACGTGGACACCGGCCGCCACCGCGGCGCGCACCGCCCGCACCGTCACCGGGTCCACCTGGCTGCGCCGGTCGAGGAGGGTGCCGTCCATATCCACGGCCAGGAGGCGATAGCGCTGCGTCATCAATAGGAGTATACCGGCAACACATGGGGCGCTGAATTAACCCCAATGGGCTGGGAGTGGTACCCTGGAATGGTCTCCTGCGTCATGATGGTACCGGGATGGGCCGACGGCTGGTCCCTGGACCGGCACATAAAATGCACACCGGCAACCCTGGCCGTTCCCGGCAGCACGCGCGGGAAGAGACGGCATTCCCGCCCGGACGCCGCCGGCAGAAGAAGGATGAGAACGATGCGCCGTATCCTCATCGTGGCAGTGCTCACGCTGCTGGTAGGCACCGGCGCCTGGTACTACTCGCTCCACTCGCCGCGCAGCGGCAGCGTCGCCATTGCCGCCCACGGCGCGACGAGCACGCCCGTCGTCCTGCCGACCGCAGTGCCGTCCGCCACGCCCACCGTCGCCCCGACCGCCACGCCGGCCCCGACCGCGACCCCGGCGCCCACGGCGACGCCGGAACCGCCTCCGGCGCCAGAGGTGAAGTCCCCGACCAATCCCGACTCAGGCACGTGGTACGCGGGCAAAGACGTGACCTTCGCCTGGACCGAGCCGAGCGACACGGCGGTCGCCGGCTACAGCTACGTCGTCGACCAGACGGCCACGGGCAGCGCGCCGGAGACGGTGCGCACCACCGCCACAACGGTCACCTTGAGCGACCTCCCCGACGGCGCCTGGTACCTGCACGTGCGGGCGATCGGGGCCGACGGGCAGTGGGGGCCGTCCGCCACCTTCCCGGTGAAGTTGGACCGCGTGCCGCTCAGCGTGACGACCCCCAAGTTTTCCGCCTTCACCTTCAACCCGGCCTTCTTTGAGCAGGACGTCTGGTTCAATGTCTCCAAGCCGGCCCAAATAACGGTGGAGGTGCAAGACGCGAAGGGCGCCACGGTGCGCACGTTCCACATTCAACAGCCCAAGGCGGACGAGGTCGACCTGACCTGGGACGGCAAGACCGATAAAGGCGCGGTCGCCCCGGCAGGGGAATATGGCTACCTGGTCAAGGCGGACGACGGGCATGGTCACCAGGCCACCGCGCAGGTCAGCGGCCTGGCGGTGACCAACGACCGCATCGTCGTATCGCTCTCCAAGCAGAGCCTCACCGCCTACGACGGCAACACGCCGGTGGTGACTTCGCTCGTGACCACTGGTAACCAGTTGTTGCCGACGCCGGTCGGCGTCTTCCCGGTCCTGGGGAAATATTCGCCCTTCACCTTCCACTCCCCCTGGCCCAAGGGCAGCCCGTTCTGGTATGCGGACTCGCCGGTGACCTATGCCCTGCTCTTCGACAATCGGGGCTACTACATCCACGACGCGCCCTGGCGCACCGATTACGGCCCCGGCAGCAACGCCAAGCCCGGCACACCCGGCCAGGACCTCACCGGCAGCCACGGCTGCATCAACGTCCCCTTGCCCATCGCCAAGCAGCTCTTCGAGTGGGCGCCGACAGGCACCGCGGTGCAAGTCGTCCCCTGACGGACCGTCGCCGTCTACACGCGGTGCCACTCGTGCGGCACGGCGAAGTACGTCGCCAGCAGCATGCAGACGGCGACGCTGGCCGGGGCGCTGAAGAAGCCGAGTACCAGGGCGGCGAGGTAGTACAGCGGCCCGAACCGGTAACCTTTCGTCAGCGCCGCCACCTTGTCAACGTCGAGGTAGGGATGCAGCAAGCGATTCTTGTGCGCGGCGTACCGCCAGACGAGGTTGAACGCCACGGCAATGAGCGTGAACGTCGCGCTGTAGACGACCGCGGCCACGTGTTGTCCGGGCCGATCGAAGTACTGGGCCAGGATCGCCGTCGGAAACGGGACCACCGTGATGCCCAGCAAGAGCAGGCCGTTGAGCATGAGGAAGACATGGTCGGTGTGGTGGATGTAGTTGAACAGCGCGTGATGGTTGACCCACATGATCAGGATGGTGACGAAGCTCAGGACGAAGGCCACGTAGGTGGGCCACTGGTTCAGCAGCGAGGGCACAAGGTCGCTGTCCGTGGCGCTGACTACCTCGGGCACGTGCAGGTTCAGGACCAGCAAGGTGATCGCGATGGCGAAAACGCCGTCGCTGAAGGCCTCGATCCGCCCCGTTTCCTTGGCGGCCGCTCGCTCGCCGCCGCGTGCAGGCTTCGCCGGTGTGTCCACGTCGTCCCCCTTCACACCTCATCCGCCCGCCAGGCCGGCATGGTAGCGTACAGCGCCCCGCCGCCCAGGCGTAAGGCCGTCGCCAGGAACAGCGCCGCGTGGATACCGATCGTGTCGTACAGGACGGTGCCGAGCAACGGCAGCGTCACCGCGGCGATACCGGCGAGCGTGTTGTAGATGGCGATCCGCGTCGGACGTTCGTGGGGCGCGCCCATCTCGATGAGGGCCTGGGTCACTGAGGTGGTGACGCCGGCGCCGAACAGGTTGCCGTAGACCGAGGCCACGGCATAGGTCAGCACATCCGGCGAGAGGCCGATGAACGCAGGGAAAAGCCCCCAGCCGCCGACGGCGATCGGCAAGATCCGGCGCAGCCGCCCGCGTCCCAACAGGCGGCCCCAGACGGGATAGGCGAGCGTGGCGGCCAGACTGCCGACGGTCCCCACGATACCGACCGCCGAGTCGCTGGCGTGGAGGGTCCGCACCAGGTAGAGCGAGAAGAGGGCGGTCGGCAGATACAGGCCGGCGAGGTACACGATCAGGCCGAAACAGAAGTGACGGAACACCGGCTGGCGCAACACCTGGAGCGCGGGCACGCTGGCGGTGACCGGCTCGTCGCCGTTCTCGGCCTTCGGCAGGCTCAGGTGGCTGCGGTGATAGAGGCCGATCAGGGAGAGCAGGAAGGCGCCGATGAAGACGAACTGGTAGTTCCCGGGGAAGGGCAACAGCGAGAGCACCCAGCCGCCCGCCAGGGCTGCCAGCGTCGCCGACGCGCCGCTCAGCATGTTGCGGACGCTCAACACGTGGGCCCGCCGGTCGACGCTCACGACGTCGCCGATCTGGGAGGTCAGCGCGATATTGCTGATGATCGTCGGGATCGAGGAGATGGCCACGATGCCGACGTAGGACCAGGTACGGGCGGCGAGCGGCAACAGCGGCACGATCGCCAGGAAGGGATAGCCCAGCCGGAAGAGGAGCGAGGGGATGATGACGATGTTCAGATTGCGCCGGTGCCGGTGGACGTAGCGGGCGGCCCGCAGCGACAGGAAAGCGCCGCCGAGCGACGGCAACGACGTCAGCAGGCCGACTTCGACGGCGCTGCCGCCCAGACGCAGGAGAAACACGGCGAGAAAGGTGTTGATGACGCCGGTCAGCAAGCTCGACCAGAGGACGTCGTGGTAGAGCAGGAGGATATTGTCGCGTTCGACGTTGACGCTTGGCCGGGGCCAGAGGAGGTCGGACCATGCGAAGCCGGCGCGCTTGGAAAGTCGCTGCACGAGGTCCTCATCGGCGACGGCGACGGCCCGTCGAAAACGTTCCTGTATGATACGCCGCGAGGCCGGCAGCCGAGCAGGGACCGTAGGAGGAATCGCCCAATGTCTGGTGGGGGCATCCCGCGTGAAGTCGGCGACGGCCTGACCCTCCGTTGGTCGCAGGCGCAGGACACGGAAGGCATCGCCGCGCTCACCAGCACGGTCTTCCGAGATGCGGAGGACGAGCCCGCCAATGCGG
>JAICXR010000037.1 GCA_025980355.1 Chloroflexota bacterium
CGCGAGTCGCTAGCAAAAAGGAGCGCAATAGCTACCGAGTGTGGAAGGCGGAGAAAGCACAATGAGTAGGCATCTTGAGCCAGATTATCCAACCAAACCTCACGGCAACATCCCGGCATTCAATAGCTATGAGGAAGAGGCCGACTTCTGGGATACGCACGACTTCACAGACAAACGCCCGCTTCGCCAGGACCCGGTTCGCGCCTATACGAAGCAGATTATGTTCCGCGTCGATAGCGAGATGGATAGCGAACTAGAGGTGATCGCCCATCAGCGCGGCCTCAAGAAGGCGTCGCTCATCCGAATGGCCTTGAAAGACTGGCTCCGCGATGAACACCGCAACGCCTCGTGATCTCCTGCTGTAACACGAGGCGCTGCGCTGCGCTGGCCGTAGGCGGACGCTCCGCTACGGCTTCATCACCGTCTGGGGCTTCTTCGGCAGCACGAGCGCCTCGCAGGTGAGGGCCATCAGGCCGCCGCTGACGCCCGCTTCCAGCGAGCTGCGGGCGACTTTCACGGCGTCCATGATGCCGGCTTCGAACATGTCGACGAAGGTGCCGCTGATGACGTCGAAACCGTACCCGTCCGGTTCCCGGCCCAGGCGGTCGATAATCGCCGGGGCGTGATGGCCGCCGTTCTCGGCGATGGTCCGCAAGGGGGCTTCCAGGGCGCGCATCATGATGCGGACGCCCATCTGCTCGTCGCCGCTCGTCTCCGCCTCCAGCTCCTTCAGGGCCGAAACGCAGCGGATGTAGGCGATCCCGCCCCCCGCCACAACGCCGTCGTCCAGGGCGGCGCGCACCGTCCACAGGGCGTCGTCGACCTTCAGGCGCTTCTGCTTCTGCTGCGCCTCGGACGGCGCGCCGACCCAGATCGTGGCGATCTTGCTCTGGAGCTTGCCGAGGCGCTCCAGCACGCGCTCCTTCTCGTGGTCCATCTCTTCCAGATCCACCTCTTTGCGGATCTTTTCGGCGCGCGCCTTGATCGCGGCGGCATTGCCGGCCGGGCCGAAGACCTTGAACTGACCCCGATTGACGATGATCTTGGTAGCCCGCCCCAGGTCGTACAACGACGCTTCTTCCGTCAGGTCGCCGCGCTCCTCCGAGATCATGCGGGCGCCGACGGAGATGGCGAAATCCTCCGTGATGCGCACCCGGCGATCGCCGGCGCTGGGGGCGTTGCAGGCAACGGAAGTGATCAGCCCGCGTTGCTTGTTGACGACCATCACGCCGATCGCATCGCCCGACACATCGTTGGCCAGGACGAAGAGGTTCTTCACGCCAGCGGTGACGAGCTTGTCGAGCAAGGGCGCCAGGTGCTGCGCCTTGTCCAGGTTCCGGTCGGTGACCAGGATCAGCGGATTCTCCAGCACCGCTTCCATCCGGGTCTCGTCCGTCACCATGTAGGGGGACACGTAGCCCTTGTCCCACTCGATGCCGTCGGTGAAGGTCCAGACGATGTCCGTCTGGGCGGAATCCTCGGCGTGGAGGACGCCTTCGCGGCCGATCTGGTTATACATCGCGCCGATCACCTGGCCCACCCACGGGTCGGAGGCGGCGGACTCGGCCACCTTCGCCACCTCTTCCCAGGTCTCGATGCGGCGCGCTTGCGCCAGCAGCGCCTGATCGGCGCGCTGCCAGGCCCGTTCGATGCCGCGCTTGAGCATCATGACGTTGCCGCCGGCCGCGGCGTAGCGCGTCGCCTCGTCAAGGAGGCCCTGCGCGACCACCGCCGCCGTCGTCGTGCCGTCACCGGCGTTCTCGCCGGCTCGCCAGGAGAGCTGACGACAGAGCATGGCCCCCATGTTCTCGTAGCGGCCCGGCAATTCGATCACCCGGCGGGCGATGGTCGCCCCGTCATCGAGGATCTCCGGCACGCCAGTCGTAAACATCTTGGCGATCGCCACGTGGCGGGCCTTGGGGCCGAGGGTAATCTTGAGCAGGTCGGCCATTGTGTCAAAGCCACGCTTGACGGCAACGCGCGCGTCCGGACCAATCATCACGTAGTCATTGTATGCGGCCCGATTGACCCGTACTTGCGGCGTGCGACGAGAGACGGTCACCATAACGTCGTTTATCCTACCCAGTCTAATATATGCTCATATTGCCACGTGTGTTCAGAGTGTACGCCAGGCGAGCGCAGTTGGCGCCGCCACTCGGCTACCCTCTATTTGACGCTACAATCCGCCCCTCTGTCAAGTCCGTGGGACCGGGAGGGCGCGCCACACTCCGGCCGGGACGCAACGACGGGTCGGTGGGCCGTTGGCAACAGGGGAGGGCACAGCATGCGAGTGGTTATCACCGGCGGGACCGGGCTGATCGGCCGGGCCCTGGCCACCGATCTCGCCGCAAGCGGCCGGGACGTGATCGTGCTCAGCCGGTCGCCGGAACGGGCGACCGATCTGCCGGCGGGCGTCCGCGCCGTCCGCTGGGACGGGCGGACGGCGCAAGGCTGGGGGCACCTCGTCGGCGCCGCCGAGGCGGTGGTGAATCTGGCGGGCGAAAACCTGGCCGCGGGACGCTGGACGGCGGCGCGTCGCGCCCGCATCCGGGAGAGTCGCTTGCACGCCGGCGCGGCCGTCGTGGAGGCGATTCGCGCCGCCGACGAGAAGCCGCGGCTGCTGATCCAGGCGTCCGCCGTGGGCTATTACGGGCCGCGTGGCGACGAGGAACTGGCGGAGACGGCCCCGCCCGGCAACGACTTCCTGGCCCGGCTCTGCCTGGAATGGGAGGCGTCGACGGCGGCGGTCGAAGGCCTCGGTGTCCGCCGGGCCAGCATTCGCAGCGGCCTCGTGCTGAGTGCCCACGGCGGCGCGCTTCCCCGCCTGTTGCTCCCGTTCCGCTTCTTTGCCGGCGGGCGGCTCGGCACTGGGCGTCAGTGGTACCCGTGGATCCACCTTGCCGACGAGGTCGCGGCAATTCGCTTCCTGATCGAGACGGAGGGTGCCGACGGGCCGATAAACCTGGCGGCGCCCCGTCCGGTCACCAACGCCGCCCTGAGCGCCACCATCGGGCGCGTGCTGGGGCGCCCGGCGTTGCTGCCGACGCCGAGATTCGCCTTGCGGCTGGCCCTGGGCGACATGGCGACGGTCGTGCTCGACGGCCAGCGGGCCGTGCCCGCCCGATTGCTCGCCCTCGGTTTCCGGTTCCGGTTTACCGAGATTGAGGCCGCGCTGCGCGACCTGTTGCGTTAATCAGCCCAGAACAGCGGACCGTTCAGCCGGGGCATTCATCCCCTGGCGTCCCCTGCCCAAGCGACGGGCACGCCACGTGCATAGGTCAAACGGTAACGGCGTCTTAACGGTCGCTTTGTACTCTCTGGCGAGCGGCCAATTAGAATGGCGGTAGACTATGCGCCCTTCGTGCAGGCGTCGGTAGGAGGTGCTTCACTGAGCGCGCATTCCCCCGGTGGCGTAGACAAGCCCGGCGAATCACCCGACGAACGGAGCGCGGCGCAGCGATTGCGTGCGCCGCGCAGCCGCCGCGACGTGCTCGCGTTTGCCTTGACGGCCCTGGCTGCCGGTGGACCGTTGGCGGCCTGCACCGTGCCGAGCGCGTCGGCTTCGCCGCCGCCCACTACGTCGGCCGTCGCCGATCACGATACGTTGGCACCCGTGCCGTCTTCGGCCGCGCTGGCCCAGATTACGGCCAGTGGCAGCGTGGGGGTGACCACGCAGGCCGCCCGGTCCGCGCGCCCCAACGTGCTGCTGGTCACCATCGACGCCTTGCGCGCCGACCAGCTCGGCGTCTACGGGCACCCCTTCGTCGAGACGCCGTCGCTGGACCGGTTCGCGGCCCAAGGTGCCCGCTTCACGTCGCACATGGTCCAGGAACCGCAAACCGACCCGTCGCACGCGTCCATGTTCTCCGGCATGTACCCGCCGAGCGACGGCGTCCGCGTCCACATGGTGGACAAACTGCCCGACTCGCTGGAGACGATGGCCACCCTCTTCTCCAAGGCCGGCTATGCCACGGCCGGCCTCTATAGCTGGATGAGTCTGGAAGCGCAGTACTGCAACCTGCAGCGCGGCTTCGGCGTCTACACGGACCTCACCGCGTCGCTCGCCACCCCGACCCCGACCAGTGGCGATACGGCGCCGGAGTCGCCGAAAGGGCGGGCCGACCTGACCACCGATGCCGGCATCGCCCAGTTGCGCGCGTTCGGCAAGCGCCCTTTCTTCATGTGGCTGCACTATTTCGATTGCCACTCACCCTACGACCTGCCCAGCCCGGCCTCGGACCGATACGATCCGGGCTACAAAGGGTCGATTCAAGGTAATGACGCCACCGTCGAGGGCCTGCGGGGCGGGCTGCTCCACCCGGCGGAACCGGACATCATCCGGCTGATGTCGCTCTACCAGGCCGAGATCACCTATCTCGACAGCCAGATCAGCCGCCTCTTCGCAGCGTTGGACTCCCTCAACCTGTCCAAGAACACCGTCGTTGCGGTCACCGCCGACCACGGCGAGAGCTTCGCTGAGCACAACGAGTTCACCGTCGGTGGCGACTTCTTCCATCCTTGCGGCCTCTATAACCAGGAGGGACGGGTGCCGCTGTTGCTGCGCTACCCGCCGCTGGTCCGGCCGGGCACGGTCGTCGCCGCACCGACGCAGGGGATCGACCTGCTGCCCACCTTCATGCACCTGGCCGGCCTGGCGGTGCCGGCCCAGGCCCAGGGCGTCAGCATGCTCGGCCTGCTCGACGGCAGCGACGACGGCGCACAGCGCGTCGCCTTCGCCTCGATGCCGGATTATGTCTTTACGGCCCTGACGAATCAGCATTGGAAGCTGATCCAAAACAACGCGACCGGTGAACACCGGCTCTACAACCGGTCCCGCGATCCGGCGGAGCAAGTCGACCAGCTGGCGATCCAGCCGGACGTGGCGAACCAGATGACCACGCAACTGCAGGGCTGGATGAAGGCCGTTAAGATCTCCTCGTAGCGCCGGACCGGCCGTGCCGGGCGGACGCGTGGGACGCGGTATACTCGTGCCTGGTGATGCGGCAACAACGTGCGGGAAAGCGCGGCGGCGGAGGCGGCGTGGCGGTTCTTCCCATCCTGACCGGCGACCATCCGCTCCTTCGGCAACAGGCGAAAAAGGTCGGCAAAGTCGATCGCTACGTCCAGAAGCTGCTCGACGACATGTTGGAGACGATGCGGGCGGCGCCCGGCATCGGTCTGGCCGCCAACCAGGTGGGGCGCCTCCTGCGCCTGGTCACCATCGAGGTTGACGACACCGTCTATCAGCTCGTCAACCCGGAGGTGCTCAGCAGCGAAGGCGAGGCGATCATCGAAGAGGGCTGCCTCAGTCTGCCCGGCTACTACGCCGACGTGGAGCGACCCGCGAAGGTCGGCGTCAAGGCGCTCACGCGCAACGGCAAACCGGTCAAGATCAATGCCGACGGCATGCTGGCGCGAGTGTTGCAGCACGAAATCGACCACCTGAACGGCGTGCTCTTCATCGACCACCTGAAGAACCTCAGCGACTTGCGCTACGTGGCGCCGGAAGAAGAGGCGAAGGAACTGAAGGAGTAGGGCATGCCGGAGATCCGGATGGCGCAGCTCGGCGTCAAACACGGCCACGCCGCCGGGAAAATGCGGGCGATGCAGGCCCAGCCTGGGGTGGAACTGGTCGGGGTCTACGAGCCGGACGCTGCGGTCCGGCGCCGCGCGGCCGAGGCGACCGGCTATGCCGGCGTCCGCTGGCTGGCGTCGGCGGAGGAAGCGCTCGCCGACGCCAGCGTCGTCGCCATCGCCATCGAAGGAAGCAATGCCGAAAGCCTGGCCAAGGCGCAGCGAGCGGTCGCGGCCGGGAAGCACCTCTGGTACGACAAACCGGCCGGCGACGACTGGCCGGCATTCCAACGGCTCATCGCCGACGCCCGGGAGCGACACCTGTTGGTGCAGATGGGCTATATGTTCCGCTACCACGCCGGCTTTCAGCAGATCGCCCGCTGGGCGCAGGACGGCGTCCTCGGCGGGATCTTTTCCGTCCGCGCCCATATGTCGACGTTCCTGCCGACCACCGCCGGCGGCTTTACGGCCGGCAGCCGGGCCGATCTCGCGCAACACCGCGGCGGCATCTTCTACGATCTGGCCGGCCACATGCTTGATCAGGTCGTGTGGCTGCTGGGCCGCCCGCAACGCGTCTCCGCCGTCCTGCGCAACGACGCCACTCCCGACCTGCCGGCGTTCCGCGACAACACGTTGGGCATTTTCGAGTACGAGCGGGCGCTGGCGATGGTCGACATCGCCGCCATGGAGGTGGCCCCGGCGGCGCGGCGCTTCGAGGTCCATGGCACCGCCGGCAGCGCCCTCATGGAGCCGTTCGAACCGGCGCCCCGGCTGACGCTCCAGCTCAACGTCGCCGCCGGCGGGTATGAGCGCGGCCGACACGAGATCACCCTTCCCTTGCAACAGCGCCAGCACCTGTACGACCGCGAGCTGGCGGCATTCCTGGCGTCCCTGCAAGGGCAGCGCCCTCCGGATCGCTCCGCCGAGCACGAGCTCGTCGTGCAGGAGACGCTGTTGCGCGCGACGCAGGGCCCGGGCGGCGGTTAATGCCCAAACACGCGCGCATTCTGCTGGTGGAGGACGAGCCGGCCTTCGTGGAGACGTTGCGGTTCCAACTCCAGCGGGCGGGCTACGACGTGCGCGTGGCGTCGGACGGGGACGCCGCGCTGGCCGCGGTCCAGCGCGCCAAGCCGGATCTGATCCTGCTGGACCTGATCTTGCCCGGCCTGGACGGCATGGAGGTCTGCCGGCGCATCCGCGACACGAGCACGACGCCGATCATCATGCTGACAGCGCGGACCGGCGTGGGCGACAAGGTGACCGGCCTGGAGGCGGGCGCCGACGATTACGTCACCAAGCCGATCCAGACTCGCGAGCTGCTCGCCCGCATCAAGGCGGCGTTGCGGCGGGCCCAGTTGCCGCCCGCGTCCGACACGACGATGATCATGACCATCGGCGACCTCAAGATCGACCTTGGACGCCATTCCGTGTTCGTCGGCGACCGGGAGGTGCCCTTGCGGGCCAAGGAGTTCGAGTTCCTGACCTACCTCGCCCGCAACGCCGGCCAGGTGGTGACGCGCGAGCAGATCATGCGGCGGGTCTGGGGCGTGGACGACGCCGAGGACAGCCGGACGGTCGACGTGCACGTGCGCTGGCTGCGCGAGAAGCTGGAGCGGGACCCCAGCCGTCCCAAGCTCCTGCAGACGGTGCGCAACGTGGGCTACCGCCTTGCCGGCTAACCAATTCTTTGGCCGCGTCGGCCTTCGCCCGTTGCCCTGGCGTCGACAGCCCGACGTTCGCGTCGCGCCGCAAGGCGACGTGCTGGCGTCGGTCCTGAACGCCATGCTGGACGGCGTCCTCTTGCTCGACGGCGCGGGCCACATCACCTACGGCAACGCCGCCGCCCGGCGTCTGCTACTCGTCGGCGCCGGTAACGACGCCGCCGACGAGAAGCAGACGACATTCGTCCTTCCGGACGAACGCCTTGTCGCCATCGCCGGGCGGGCGCTCCGGGGCGAGACCCTCGACGAGACCCTGGAGCTGGAGGCCGGTCGCCGGACGATGCGCGTCTCCGCGGCCCCGCTCGACGGCGGCGGGGTGGGGGCCGTGCTCGTGCTGCACGATATGACCGAAGCGCGGCGGCTGGATCGCGTGCGCCAGGAGTTCGTCGCCAACGCCTCCCACGAGCTCATGACCCCCATCGGCACCGTGCGGGCCCTCGCCGACGCCCTGGCGCGCGGCGGCATGGAGGACCGCAAGGCCGCGCGGCGCTTTCTGAAGCAACTCCGCGTGGAAGCCGACCGCTTGACGGCGCTGGCGCGCGACCTCGTCGACCTCGCCCAAGCGCAGGCCGACGAGCTACAACTGGAACTGCGGCCGACCGACGTCGCCGAGGTCATCGCCACGGTCCTGGAGCGCCTGCACGCCCGGGCGGCGAAAGCAGACGTCTCCCTGGAGGCCCTCTGGGAGGATCGGCCCCCGCTGGTGCTGGCGGACGCCGCCCGGCTGGAGCAGGTGCTCCTCAACCTCGTCCAGAACGCCATCAAGTTCACCGGCAGCGGCGGCAAGGTGACGATCGCCACGGAGACCCACGGCGCGGAGCTGTTGATCCGCGTCTCCGACACCGGCGTTGGCATTGCCGAGGCCGATCTCCCGCGCATCTTCGAGCGCTTTTACAAGGTCCGGGGCGCCACGGGCTCCGCCGGCGGCACCGGCCTGGGGCTGGCGATCGTCCGCCACCTGGTAGGGGCGATGCACGGGGAGGTGACGGTGACGAGCGAGGTCGGCCACGGTTCGGCCTTCACCGTCGCCCTCCGCCGCGCCGATACCAATCAGGCCGTGGTCTGATCGCGGGCGCGCGAACTGGCCCGCGCTTTTGGAGTATGCTCTCCTTCCCGGAGCCGGCGCCGACAGCCGCCGGGTGGTTGGAGGCTAACTATGGAACCGCTTCGTCTCGGCATTATCGGCCTGGGCGTGATGGGCAGCGACCACCTCAAGAACGCGCTCAGTGTGCCGGACGTGATCGAGCTCGTCGCCGGCGCCGATCCGCTCCCGGCGGCGCGGGCGGCGGCGGAGGAGAAGGGTGTCGCCGCGGTCGCCAGCGCCGAGCAACTGTTTGCGCGCGATGTCGAAGCGGTGATCGTCGCCAATCCCCACCCCGAGCACGAGGCTGCCGTCGTCGCGGCGGCGGAGCGCGGTATCCACGTGCTCTGCGAGAAGCCGATCGCCGCCACTGTTTCCGCGGCTGATCGTATGGTCGCGGCCTGCCGGCAGCACAACGTGCTCCTCGCCATCGACTTCAACCAGCGCACCACGCCGATCTACCGCACCCTCCATCGCCTGCTCAGCACGGACACGATCGGCGAACTGTCGCGGGTGGCGCTCGTCGCCACCAACTGGTACCGCACCCAGTCCTATTACGACTCCGGCAGTTGGCGGGGAACCTGGGAAGGGGAGGGCGGCGGCGTGGTGATGAACCAGGCGCCGCACCAGCTCGACATGTACGTCTGGCTCGGCGGCCTGCCCAACCGCGTGAAGGCCAGCGTCGGCACGCGCATCCATCGCATCGAGACGGAAAACACCGTCGCCGCGCTCTTCGAGCACGAGGGCGGGCGCGTCGACACCTTCGCCACGACGACGGCGGAGTTCCCCGGTAAAGTCGAATGGACTTTCGTGGGCGACCGCGGCACCCTCGTCTGCGACGGCCGGACGCTCCGCCTCTACCGCCTGGCGGACTCGCTTCGCCATCAATTGCTCACCGCGCCGAAGAACGCCAAGCCCAGCGGCGCCTGGGAAGACGTCCCGGCCGACCCGATTCCGCGCGACGAGACGGGCCACACGGGGCTGCTCCGGCAATTCGCCCGCGCGGTGCGCGAAGGGACGCCACCGATCGCCACCGGCGAGGACGGCGTCCGGCAGCTGGAGCTGGCCAACGCGATCATCATGTCCGGCCTGCGCGATCGCCCGGTCGACGTGCCCGTGGACCGGGCCGCGTACGACACTCTGCTCCGGGAATTGCGACAACGCGACGTCTAGCCGGCAAGTCGACGCCAAGCGAGCATCGCCCGGTCGCGGCGGGCCCGGCGACGCTCTCCTGGCTGTGCTGCCTGCCCGGCCTGGCGGTGCTGCTCGCCTGGGCAGTCGATTACGTCGGGCGCAGTTGGTCGGTCCTGACCTTTCCTTACGGCTACGACTACGGTGAGGGTCCGGAACTCCAACGGGCCGTCGCCGTGGCGAATGGGCAGACGTTCTACACCTTCTGGAACACGCCGCCCTACCACATGGCGAACTATCCGCCGCTCTACTCGCTGTTGAACGGTCTCTTCGTGCGTTTTCTCGGTGTCCAGTTTCAGAGCGGGCGGGCCATCGCCTGGGTCTGCGGCCTGCTCTTCTGCGCCGGCCTTGGCTGGCTAGCTTGGCGAGAAGCCGGGACGATCCTGGCGCCGGTCGTGACGGCGCTGCTCTGGTTCAGCAGCCAGTACGTCTGGAACTGGACGCCGTTGGGCCGCGAGGACGAGCTGGCCATGCTGCTCAGCCTTAGCGGCCTGATCGTCTTCTCCGAAGGCGTCCTCCGGGCCCGGCCGTCGTCTCCGGTCCGCATCGCGGCCGATTCGCCGTCCGATGGCGGCGCCGGCAGGGATCGAAGCACGAAGGCCGTCTGGCTCGCCGCCGGCCTCTTCCTCGCGGCGATCTACACGCGCCAGACCACGATCGAAGCGGCCGCCGCGTGCGCCCTGTATCTGTTGGCGGTCCGCCCGCGCCTCGGCCTGGCGTTCATCGCCCTGAATACCCTGGCCGGCGGACTGATCTTCGCCGCCCTCGACGTCCTGACCGGCGGCGCCTTCTACCTCAATGTCGTCACGGGCAACAAGAACCTGTTCCACTGGTCGCGCGTGGTCATGCTGGGCCACCAGTTCTGGAGCTATTATCAGGCCGCGGCGGTGCTCGCCGGGTTCTACCTGGTGACCCAACTGCTGTTGCGCCGCCAGCAGGTCTTCACCCTCTGGCTGCTGGTCGCCTTCGCCGTCGCCGTCACCGCCGGCAAGGAGGGCGCGGCCGACAACTACTTCCTGCAACCCTGGGCCGCCGTCAGTCTCTGCGCCGGTCTGGCCGTTGGTCGTCTCGTGGGATGGTCGGTATGGCTGTGGCGCCGCCGGTCGCTATCGGCCCTGGTCCGCCCGATCGCCGCCGTGCCGGCGCTCGTTGCCGGCTTCCTCTTGCTCCTCCACGCCCAGCTCACCTTCCATCTCCCGTACCAGGGGCAGTTTCGCGCCACGACGGTGGATTCCGTGGGCGCGCATGGACTGGACAGCCTCCTTCGCCGGGCGACGGAGACCGCCTGGTATCGACGGCTGCTCCCGGCCGAACCGCCGCCGCGCGAGCTGGAAGGGCAGTACGGCTACCGCTACAAGCCGAGCCTCGGCGCCTCGGCGCGCCAGGAGCAGGCGCAGGTTGATGCGCTGGTCGCCGCGGCGCCAGGGGACGTCTTCGATGAGGACATGACCCATGTCCTGCTGGCCGGCAAGCAGATCGCCATCCAGCCTTTCGAGTTCTCCCAGGAGGCCCAGCTCGGGCAGTGGGACCTGCGGCCATTCCTGCGCCGCATCGACCAGGGTGAGTTCGGCCTCGTCGTCACCACGAAGCGGCTCGCGTCCGACCTGCAGTTCGAGCGCTACACGCCGCAGATGGCGACGGCCCTCGCCGCCAACTACTGCCTGGAATGGCAGACGAACACGTATTTCGTCTACCGCCCCTGCCCCGGCGGCCGTTAGCGGTACGTTGCCCGCGACTTCAGTCGCCGGGGGGGAGCGTGAAAGCGGCCGACCCTACTGACCGGCGCGCTGCATGAGCTGGTTGAGCGCCCAGGTGATATTCGGCAATTGTTGCACCGCCAGCCAGAGCACGATACCAACGGGCGCACCGATGGCTAACCCGCCGGCCAGGGATCGCGTCAGCAGCGGCTCCTTCACCGACGCAGGCGGGGCGTAGGCGCCGGGCGCCAGCACGCGGGAACGGCTCATGGCGACGTCCTTCCGGGAACACGTACACGCAATAGCCACAGCATACCGCTTGCTACGGTGGGCGCCAGTACCTAAAAGGGCCATCGCGACGCTTACCTAACGGTACTACTGTCAAGGAACGGCGGAGTCGCGATAATGGGGGCGTGACGACCGCGCCACGAAGGCGCGATAGTGGTGACTCGCGGCGGCAGAGATGGCCGATGGTGCGCCGGACGTGGACGACCAAGAGGAGCAGCGGCGCCTCGCCGCGGCGATCCTGCGGCGATCGCCGGTCGACTTCTCTCGTCGTGCCAGCTACGGCGAAGAACACCGAACGGAAGTTGTCCTGGTCGAGTGGTCCGATGGCCGCCGCAGCCGCTTGGAGCAATCGCGCGATGAGCGCATCAGTTTCGCGCTGCGGGACCGTTTCGAAGCGGCTCGCCCCGCCTGCCGCGACCAACTGCAGGCGTTGATCCCGCAGCACGGCACGCCCGATGCCGTGGCCGTCGCCTGGCGCTACCTAGCGAATTGGGAAGGTGAACCGCCGATCAACCAGAGCGGACGTTACCGCTTCACCTGGCGCGAGGTCGCGGCGCTCCTGGGGTTGCCGGCCGACGTGCCCCAGCGGTGATCTGCTATCCTTCGCTCCATGCTGAACGAAGCGATTCAGGCCCTGGAGGCCGATGTCCTGGACCGGCTGCTCCGGTACGTCCGCATCGACACCCAATCGCGGGCGGACTCCCCTACCTATCCGAGCACTCCGGGCCAGCTCGACCTGCTGCGGCTGCTCCGCGACGAGCTGCTGGCGCTCGGCTACGCCGACGCGGCGCTGGACCGCTACGGCTACGTCACGGCGACGCTGCCGTCGACCTTGCCGGCGGACTCACCGGCGCCGCCGGTGGTCGCCTTTTTCGCCCACGTCGACACCTCGGCGGACGCGCCGGGTAGGGACGTGCAGCCGATCGTCTGGCGAAACTATGCCGGCGGCGCACTCCGGCTACCGGGCGACCCCACGCAGGTCCTGTCGCCCGAGGAGAGCCCGGCCCTGGCGACGCACGTCGGGCACGACATCGTGACCAGCGACGGACGGACGTTGCTGGGCGCCGACGACAAGGCCGGCGTGGCCGCGGTCCTGGGCGCCGCCGCCTATCTGATCCGGCACCCCGAAACTCCGCACGGCACTCTCAAGTTCGTCCTCAACCCCGACGAAGAGGTCGGGCATGGCGTCGACCACCTCGACGTGCCGGCCCTCGGCGCGGCCTACGCCTACACGCTGGACGCGGGCGAGGCGGGGGAGGTCGAGGACGAGACGTTTTCCGCCGATAGCGTGACGCTCCGGTTCCTCGGCCGCAGCGCCCACCCCGGCTATGCCAGGGGTAAGCTCGTCAACGCCATCAAGGTCGCGGCGGACTTCGTGGCCGCCTTGCCGCGCGACACGCTGTCGCCGGAGACGACCGCCGGTCGGGAAGGCTTCGTCCATCCCACGACGATCAGCGGCGCGGCGGAAGAAGCGGTGGTGAGGCTGATCGTCCGCGACTTCGACACAGCCGAACTGGCGCGGAAAGAGACGCTGTTGCGCGACCTGGCAACGACCACGGCGGAACGCCACCCCGGTGCCCGCTACGACCTGACGGTGGTCGAGCAGTATCGCAACATGCACGATGTCCTGGTCCACCACCCGCGTGCCACCGCGCTGGCCGACGAGGCGGTGCGGCGTGTCGGCCTGGAGCCGCTCCACCGGCCGATCCGTGGCGGGACGGACGGGGCACGCCTGTGCGCCATGGGGCTGCCAACGCCCAACATTTTTGCCGGCTGGCAGATGATCCACAGTCGGCGCGAATGGGTGTCGGTCCAGGATATGGGCAAAGCTGCCCAGGTCATCATCGAACTGGCCCAACTCTGGGCCCACGAGCGGTAATCGGCTACACGTACAACTCGCCGTGACCGGACGGCCCGGACGATTGGTCGCTGCCCGGCGTGTCGGCCGGGCTGGAGGGCGAGCCGTCGGTCGACGAGCCGCCGTCATCCGCGCCGTCGCCGGTCGTGGCGTCGCCGCTGTTGGCCGGGGCGGGGGCACCCGCTGCCGGGCCTGCCCCACTACCGGTCGTCGGCGCCGCCGGCACGGGGGCCGGGCGGTAGTCCGGCGTCGGTTGCCCATCGCCCTGACCGGAGCTCGTGGCGCCGGGGATATTCAACGTATCCCGATAGGGCCGGCCGGTGGCCTTGGCGATGAAATTCGTCAGGTCGTCGCCACGGTCGACCAGGACTCGCGGCTCGTAATAGGGTGTGGTTGTCGAGTAGGACCCTCCCCCGCCGGCCAGGATGCCGCCGCGGTAGCCGGCGCGCTGGAGTAGCGCCACGACGTGGGCGTTGACGGCCCCGTAGGGATAGGCGAAGAGGTCCACCG
>JAICXR010000249.1 GCA_025980355.1 Chloroflexota bacterium
GATACACTCGCCGGGGGCCAGTTGCTGGGGCACGACCCGGGTCGCCAGACTGCCGCCGACCAGCGTGGCATTGGCGTCGGTGAGGACGAGTGGGGTTGCGTCGCCGTCAATGGGGCCGATGGCCTGATTGAGCAAGTCCACGAGAGTGGCCGGCGTGGGCACCGTCCAGCGGGCGAAAATCGCCAGCCGGCGGCGGTAACTGTCGTCGCTCTCGCCGATCACCGGGTTGAACGCGGCACGGGCGGCGCGCGAGAGCCGGACCTCGTCGAGCAGGCCGCGGTAGGGCGCGGCCGCCGCCAGCCCGATGGTGATCGGCTCGCCATTCGTCAGCGCGCCGAGGCTGCCCAGTGGCTGCCTGCTCTGCAGCGCGCCGTCCAGATAAAGTCGGGCTTCACCGGCGGGGCGATCGATCACGCCGGCCAGATGCGTGAAGCGATCGGCGCCGAGCGACCGGTCGGTGAACAGCGCGATCTGATCGGCGCCGTCGGCGAGCAGGAACCGGACGTTGCGGGGCACGCCGCGCCCGAAGTCGCCCACGCTGATCGCCCAGCCGGCCTTGGTGGCCTCGCCCGGGTCGGCGTGCTTGGCGATGGCGTGGCCGTCCGGCGCGCCGGGGTCCGGCTTGACGAAGCCCTCGACCGTGAAGCTATCGCTGCTGCCCAGGGCAAAGTCGGCATGGTCAGCGATGCGAATGACGGCGTTGGCGTCACGGAAGGCGAAGCCCGTCCCGAACCGACCGATCGCGCCGCTCCTCGCCAGCTTGCCGGCATTCTGGCCGGGGTGGTCGGCCATGCCGTACCGCGCCATGGCGTCGCGCACCTGATCCACCTCGCCGCCGGGTGGGGCTTGATCATCCAGGTGATAGAGGGCCACGGCGGCCGGATCGAAGGTATAGGGCAGCGGCGGGAAGCGTGGCACGCCCAGGTCGGCGCCGAGCAGGTCCAGGCCGGAGCGGAGCGCGGCGGCGACGTGGCGCTGCGTGGCAACCCGCGCCATCTGGGCGCGAATCAGGTCCCGTTCGCCGCCCATCACCCAGAGCAGCTTGGCCAGGTTGCCGAGCAGTGCCGTGATGCTCCAGCAGGCGGCGGCGCTTCCGCTAGCGGGAGGCGGGACCATGCTGAGAGCCGTAAGCTGAGTATCCGGCCCCTCGTCGACGCCGAGATCGAGGGCGAAGGAAGCGCCGGCCGGGCAACCGGGGCTAATCGGGAGCTTCGTGCTCCCGGTTCGCAACTGCTGGCGCGTCCGGGTGATCGGGTTGAGCGGGCCGAGCACGGCATAGCCGATGGTGATGACCGTTCCCGCCGGAGCCGCCTGCCGCGCCAAAAGGACGTAACGCGGCTCCGGCCGGCTATCGAACAGCGCCGTATGATCGGCAAAGTCGTAGGCGGCAATCGTGGCGTGGGCCGCGTTGGCGGTGGGCTGGAGGGTCAGTTCGAGCGTGTCGGCACCGCGCGCGAAGGGAACGGTCAGGCGCTGGGCCATGCGGCGCGCCGCGAGGGCGTTCATGTGCTCGCCACCGTCAGGTCGATGACGTCGCTGTCCACCTGGAAGATGGCGATCTCCGTCGGGCCGAGGGTCAGGTTCTCGCCAACCGCCGCTTCGATCACCTCCTGCTGGAAGGGGACGCCGCCGAAGGTGATACGCCCGAAGGCCGGCGGACAGCGGCGCAGGTGCATGTTCTGGACGTCCACGACGCCGGGTTGCTCGGTGAAGGCGCGCATCACCTGGGAGAAGAGGACGGCCCCGCCAAGCTTGAGCGCGCCGACGTTGGCGGCGATCGCCGCCTTGATCGCCGCCAGGAGCGCCTGGGAATCCTGGCCACGCTGCACCACGATCGTGGCGCGCACGCCGACGACGATGTGATCGGCTTCGATCACCGTCGGATGGATGCCGACCGGGCGGACCAGGTCGATCGCCGCCGTCACCTGCTCGTAGACGCCGGGGATCGGGTTCGGGTTGGCGGCGGTGGCGGCGGGTGTCCGCCAGGAACGGGTGGGCGCGTAGGCGACGACCACGTCGAAGAAGTAGGGCTCGCCCAGGCGGCGATCGCTGCTGAACGGGCGCTGGCCGAAGTTGCACAGGTTGAAGTAGGATTGCGAGACGTCGACGCCGCCGAGCGGATCGGAAAGCAACACGTCGATCACGCCGGCGACATTGAGGGCGGCGCTGCGGACGCTTTCGAGCGTCCAGATCGAACGCGGCAGCGCCAGCAGCCGGGCGCGGTAGTCGTCGTCCGACTCCATTAATGTCCCGCCGCTGAAGGGCAACGTGTTATCCGCCTGGATCGTGGCGCCGGGACCAAGGCTGAGATAGGCTTGCCCGAAGGCGGGATCGACCGCCACGATGCTGTTCGCCGCGATGTCGCCGGCAACACCGGCAGTGAGGGCCTGGGCCGCCACCGTGGCCGATGTCGTGGCGGCGCTCAACGTCACCGTGTCGGTGGTGGCGAACGACTGCACCGGCGCCGCCGTGATCACGACCGTCCCGATGGGCAGCACGTACTGCCGTCCCGGCGCCGGGCTGTTCACCGTCAGCGTCACCTGGCCCTGGGAGAAGAGCGACTGGCGCGGGCGACCCAGGTCCGCGCCGAGCGCATCGAGGTTGTCGCCGGTGGCGGTGGAGACGAAGTTGCCGTAGTAGAGGTCCTCCATGCGCTTCCACAGTTCGGCGTCTTCGGCGGCCGTCACTTGCAGCAGCTTGTAGAGCACACTGGTGTCGCTGAGGTCGACGTTGGGGAACATGGCGCGCGCCCGCGCCTGGCTATCGAGGATAATGACGTCGAGCCCTTTGATCGTAAAGCCGGCGTCGGTGATGCCGAAATCCGCCATGGTCACACCCCAACGTCGACCGGCAACGTCTGCGCCTGGTTGGTCACGGTGTCGATCACCACGTCCACCTTCCAGAGCCGCCGCTGCCGGTCGATCGCAATGGCATTCGCATCCAACTCGGGATGGCGGTCGAGGTAGCCCGCGTCGTCCTCGAAGAGCAGTTCGCGGATGTCCCGCACGCGCGCGTCGGCGCCCAGGGTGCTCACCAGATTGAGCTTGATGATCGCCTTGATCGTCTGCACCGATCCGGGCTGCGTAAAGATCTGACGGGTGTCCAGGCCGTAGGTGGTGTTGAAAATATCGCTGCCGAACGGCGTGAGGACGCGCAGTTGTAACGCCTGCACGAGGTTGGGCAGCCCGGAAAGCCAGCGCAGGTCGCCATCGTCGAACTCGATATCGCCGTCCACCAGCGCCAGACCGGCGCCGAGCAACGCATCGCCATCCATGACTCGCTCCTCTAGTTTGCCGTCAGTTTGCTCTGGCCGGCCGACTGGACCTGCCAGAGCACCGGCAGCGGCGGCGCGCCGTTCGTCAGCCCTTGCGCCGTCGCCAGCAGCACCGCCTGGCCGCTCACCGTCAGGGTGGTGGACAGGCCGGCCGTCACGCTGGTGATGAGCGTGCATGGGACCAGACCCGGCGACCCTTTGTTCGGACAGTCGGGAATGGGCGCATTCAGCACGTCATTCTGTACCAGCACGGCCTGGCCATCCACCGTCAGCGGATGGCTGACCGGCGGAATCTGCACGGTACCGCCGTGGACGCAGACCAGCTTCGAGGCCATCGTCAATACTGCCGGCATCACGACACCTTCACCGCCGCGCCATCAAGGCTCAGCGTGACGCCGCCGTTGGTCAGGGTGAGTTTCTTGCCGGTGCTCTCCACGCTTACCGAGCCGTCATCAGCGATCGTGATTTTTGTACCGCTCTTGTGCTCGATCACCACCTGGCCGTTGAGACTGCTATCCAGCGGGGGACGCGTGCCGACCGCCGGCAGCAGATCGTCGCCGACCATGATGTGCAATCCTTTTGCCTGGATCAACCGGAGGCCGGTCCCGTCGGTAAGGTCGTTGACCGTCTTGCCGGTCGGTAGGTTGTCGGCGCCGAGTTGCGTCGGCAGGCAGAGCCAGTAATCACCCGGCTGGTTTGGCGGCGGGGCCAGGCGCGGCTGCTCGCTCCAGAGGAAGCCGGCGACGACACTGTCGTTCGCCAGGCCCCGATTGTGGGCGAGCACGGCGCGCATCTTCGGGTAGACGGGAACGACCAGACCACACTGGTGGAAGGCGAAGAGCGAGGCGATCGGCTTGCTGTGGAGCTGCGTGGTGTCGTCCACCGGCGTCGCGACGCTCGGCGCCACCACGTCGCCGGCGGGGGACTGCCCGTAGTTCAGGGTCGCCAGGTGCTTCTGCGCGCTGCCCGGTTCGTAGGCCGTGACCTCGCCCACGTCGATGGCGGTGTGCTCGGTCTGGGCGGTTTCCGCCAGGTCGCGGATGCGTTGCACCACGCCGTGCGCCCCGACCGGTACCCGCGCCAACTGCCCCGGCTCGGCCGCCAGCAAAATCAGCTCGCAGGTGTAGCCACTGGTAACGGAGAAGCGATGGATCAGGTGGTGGATGCGCAGGGAACCCGGCGGGGCGGTGGGCAGGTCGAGCTTCGCCGCCATCCCCGTCCGCAGGGCAGGGTTGCCGAGCACCGTGAGGGAAAGGCTGGGTTGGGCGCGCGTCTGCAGCCGGCCGTTCGGCGGCTGCTGCTGACTCTCGTCCGGATCTTCGTCGCTCTCCGTCCCGTTATCAAGCTGCACGATGTCGCGGTCCGGGCTGAACGTGACCGGGGCGCCGCCGCCGACGGCCTTCTTGATGAAGACGGCGTTGTCACGGATAACCACCGGCGCCTGTTCGAGGTCGGCGAGGAGGCCGACCGCGGCCAGGCCATTCTCGGCGCGCAGCGTGTAGTCGGTCAGTTGACCGCTCAGGGCATGGCCGGGCGCGAGAGCCACGCCGGTATCCACGGTATCGTGGAGCACCAGTTGGAGAAACGAGGCCACACCGGCCGGCCCCTGCTGATGGTAGGCGATCTTCGTTTTCGTGCGCAGCGCGTACCCGCCGAGCTCCTGCCCGCGCACGTGCGTCACCAGGGCGCCGCTGGCGTCGACGTCGCTGCGCACCTGGATGACGGCGCCTTCCATCACCGGCGGGGGCGGGGAAAACGTCGGCGCGTCTTCAAAGTAGCCCAGCGACACCTTGGCGTGGAGCGGCTTGTGGCTGCCCATTGCGGCGGCGTGCTTGCTCTTGAGCAGGTCGGCGGCGTCCTGCGGCAGGTTGGTCAGGGTGAGGTCGAAGGTGCTGGCGGTCGGGCCGCTGGGCATCGTCAGCGTCACGTCGGCGTCGAGGATGTACTGGCCGCTGAATGGGTCGTTCGACACCTTGAGCGGCAATGATGCGCCCAGCAGCGAGGCGACGGCGCCGGCCAGGCCGCCGAGGCCGCCGCCATCCGCTTCGGCAATCTCGATCCTGTACCAGAGAATGAGGCTCATCGGGCGGCGATTCCTCCCACGACCTGCGAGCCGAAGGAGCCGGCGCCGTTGAGGTTCTGTTTGGCCACGCGTAGCGTGGTGAAGCGCAGCGCCAGTTCCGCCGCCGTGTAGGCCAGATTGGCGACCAGTTTGCGCTGAAAGATGACCTGCGGCGCCGCCGCGCTCTCCCGGGAGAGCCGGAGCACCATGAAGGCGCCCGGCGCAGGCAAATCGAAGACGAAGCTGTCCGGCGCGGCCGCCGCTACCTCTTCCTGGATATTCACATAGAAGAGGAGTTGGTACACCTGGCCATTGAACGCCAGACGGAAGGCTTGCGGGAAGCC
>JAICXR010000602.1 GCA_025980355.1 Chloroflexota bacterium
AACGCCGCCAGTTCGAGTCCGTCGTCGACGACGGACTCCAGCCCGCCGGCTGCGGAATCCGAACCCGCTGCTGCAGGCGCGCCGACAGCGCCGGCGGCCGCCGTGCGAGAACGGTTAGCGCAGGCAACGGCGACGGCCGGGTCGGCGGTGACGTCGGCGGTGGGCGCGGCCGCGGCGGCCAAGGATACGGCCGTCGAGCGGGCCAGCCAGACGGGGGCGGCCATTTCGGCGACGGTGAGCCAGGCCGCCAGTCAGGCGGTGGGGGCGACTAGCGCCGCCGCCGGCCAGGTCGCCTCCGGCGCTGCCCAGGTGGCGGGCAACGTCTCGGCGGGGGCGGCCAGCGCCAAAGTCACGGCGACCAGCGCGGCCCAACAAGGGTTGGCGCGCGCCCGGGTCTTCCTGACGGAGAAGCCGGCGTTGCTGCTCGGCGGGGCTTTCGCGCTTGGCATCGTGATCGCGCGGTTGGTGTAGCGATGATAGAAGAAGCTCCCCCCCGCAGCAGCCGGCGTGGCATCTTCAGCATCGGGCGCACGCTGATCGGCGAAGCGCAGACGCTGGTTCGCCAGGAGATCGAACTGGCCAAGCAGGAGACGCTTTCCAAGATCATGCGCGACGTGAAGGCGGCGGCGCTGCTCATCGTCGCCGGGGTGGTCTTGCTCCTCGCCCTCTTCGTCTTCATCTTCATGCTGATCGTCGACCTCTTCAGCTACCTTACCGGCCACCTCTGGCTGGGGCTGATCATCACCTGGTTGATCTACACGATCGTCTTCGGCATCGTCGCGCTGATCGGCGTGCGGCGGCTACAATCGCCGAAGCCGGTGCTCACCATCCAAACGTTGAGAGAGGATCTGGAGTGGCTGAAACAGCAGACCAGGCGCATCAGGCCGTAGTCCGCGCGGGCGGCGGAATGCCGCTCGTCAGGGCGACTCTGGACCCGCAAGGCATCGCCCGCACGCGGGGGGCGATGTCGGCCACCTTGGACGAGTTGGAAGCCGCCGTGCGGGACCTGCTGGACTGGCAGTCGCGGGTGCGCCGGCAACCACTGCTGTACGCCGGCGTCGCGCTGGCCGCCGGCTTCGTGATCGCCGGGGGGCCGAAACGTGGCCTCAAGCACGGCTACTGGCTCCTCCGGCCCAGCGCTAAGCGCAAGGCCCAGGCCAATCGCTATCTCCTGCACCTGCAGGAGACCCTCGACCAAACGCTGGGCGGCCTGCCGATGAGCGTGGCGGAACAGGCGCGAGACCTCCGTCTGACGATCAACCGCACGGACCCGAGGGCCATGAGCGAGGGCACTATCGTGATCGAACGCAAGGGCTCCGCCTTCGAGAACCTGGCTGGGAAGGCCATCGAGGTCGCCGCCGGCACCGCGGCCGGCCTGATCACCAAGCGGCTCCTCGATGAGATGAACGGCGGTTCCGGGCGGTAGGCGTCCCGTCGTGGATTGGGGGCAGATGACCACTGACAGCGCGGATTCCTCCCCCTTCCCCCTGGCCGAACTGACGATCAGCGAGTTGCAGCAGCGCCTCGAACAGGGCGAGTTCACGTCGGTGCAACTGGTTGATCTCTATGCCCGCCGGATCGCGGCGCTGGACCGGCAAGGGCCGGA
>JAICXR010000091.1 GCA_025980355.1 Chloroflexota bacterium
ACACCTCGGCCAAGGAGCACCGGCAGATCACGTTGCCGGAGCGCGATTAGGGGCGATCAATCCCACCAGGCCCAGAGGCGTATGCGCTCCCCGAGCGGGCCGGGCCGGTCGCCGAAGAGGCGCCGGCGGCCGTTGGCAATGTCCCCGTACTCATGGACGCGCTGCAGCATGTGGTAATCCGGGCCGTAGTCGTCGGCAGCGTGGCCGTCGGGGCCGACAAACTCGAAGATGCCGCCGTCGTCGGGCGGGTGCTGCCAGAGCGGCAGCAGGAGCTCATCGTTCGCGTCATCCAACGGCAGCTCGAAGGAGTCGAACACCAGGCGTTCCGCCATGATGTCGGGCAGCCCGTGCCAGCCGCCGAAGGTCATGGTGGGGCACTTCTTGGCCCCTTCCACCATGTCGCGGAAAGTGGGGGAGTTGTTCATGCGCCGTTCGAACTGCCAGTCGGGCATGAGTTCGGCCAAACGGATCAGCTTGGCGGCAGGGAGGTCGTTGATCTTCTTGGAGTGACCGAGGTCGCCCCATTCGGGGTCGTAATGCGGCGTGAGGATCTCCGCGACCTCGGCGGAGTGCGCAAACTCCAGGCGCTTGCGCTGCTCATCCGTCACCCCATCCCAAGCGTCGGTGTCCTTCGTTGTGTCGCCGGCCATCGGTCGCTTCCCCTCGCTGGCATCCTGCCCGTTTTGTGCCTGATGGTATAACGCCCTGGTCGGAGTATAAACGTTGCGAGGAGCCTATGCGTCGCCTCATCAGCATCGTCGCCATCCTAGCGTGTCTCCTGCCGGCCATCGCCGGACAGGCACTGGCGGCGGCCGATTGCCAGTTCGTCCTGGGCTTCGCCACGCTGGCCGCCGCGCTTCCCCAACAGGTCGGGCAGTGTGTGGAGAACGAGAGCCACGCCGCCAACGGCGACGCGCTCCAACACACGACCGGTGGCCTCCTGGTCTGGCGGAAGGCCGACAATTGGACCGCCTTCACGGACGGCTATCACACCTGGGTCAACGGTCCGAATGGTATCCAGGAGCGCCTGAACACCCAACGCTTCGCTTGGGAGGCCAACCCGGACCACCTGCCGGTCGTCGGCGCCACGTCCGGCATGGCGCCCATCAGCGTCCGCCAGCCACAACCCTACGACCTGGTGGACGACCCGGTCCAGGTGGCCGGCGTCGGCACCGGCTTCGAAGGGACGTTTGCCGCGCGCGTCCGCGACGGCAACGGCAAAGAGCTGGTCCGGCGCACGATCCACGCCGGCGGGACGGGCATTCTCGGCAACTTCCAGATCGACCTGCCGCTGGGTGGGACGCCGACGACGGCGACGGGCACGCTAGAAGTCTTCGAACCGTCTGCCAAGGGCGACGGGACCGAGCTGAACAAGGTCATCGTGCCGATCACCTTCGGCGAGGCCATCGTGTCGCCCTACCACGGCTTTGCCCAGTACACGGTCGTGGCCGGCGACACGCTCGCCGCCATCGCCCAGCACTGGTACGGCAATACGGCAAAGGCCCCGCTGTTGCTGGCGGCCAACCGCGACCGGGTGACCGCCCAACAACTCCAGCCCGGTCAGGTGCTGCGCATCCCGCAGTAGGCGGCACCAGGATGTCTATCCCGTGTTCCGCAATCCCGCCGCGATGCCGTTGATCGTGATCAGCACCGCTTCCGTCAGTTGGCGGCGGGCGTCGTCGCTGAGGCCGCCGGCGCGGGACTCCTTAAGCAGTTGCACTTGCATATAGCTCAAGGGGTCGACGTAGGGATTGCGTAGCTGGATCGACCGCTGGAGCACGCGATGGTTGTCCAGCAGGTCCTGTTGCTGGGTGATCTGCAGCACGATGCCGCGCGTACGGGCGTACTCGTCTCGAATCAGGCGCAAGAACCGCGCCGCCAGGGCCGGCTCGGGGACGAGGCGGGCGTAGGCGGCGGCGATGCGCATGTCCGCCTTGGCGAGCGTCATCTGCAGGTTGTCCAGCAGCGACTTGAAGAAGGGCCAGTGCCGGTACATGTCCCGCAATATTCGCAAATGCTCCGGCTCGGCGGCGATGAAGTCGCCGAGCGTGCTACCCACGGCGTACCAACTCGGCAGCAGATGGCGGTTCTGCATCCAGGCGAAGACCCAGGGGATGGCACGCAAGTCGTCCAGCCCCTTGCCGGCGCCACGGCGGGCGGGGCGAGAGCCGATATTCAGGGCGCTCAGTTCGTCGATCGGCGTGGCGGCAAGAAAGTAGTCGAGAAAGCCGAGGTCGCCGGCCACGAGGTCCCGATAGCGCCGGAATGAGGTGTCCGACAGACCGGCGACCAGTTGCTCCCACTCGTGCTGCTCGGCGCTGGGGGCCGGCTGTTGCGCCCCACCGGCCTCGTAGACCGCCGTCACGACCAGTTCCAGGTTGCGCTGGGCGATCTCCGGCAAGGCATACTTGAACGACACCGCTTCGCCCTGTTCGGTGAGCTTGATCTCGCCGTCCAGCGTGCCGGGCGGCTGCGCCAGGATCGCCTGGTTGGTCGGACCGCCGCCGCGCCCGACGGTCGCCCCGCGCCCGTGGAA
The DNA here is from genome assembly GCA_025980355.1 of Chloroflexota bacterium. Classification (GTDB taxonomy): domain Bacteria; phylum Chloroflexota; class UBA4733; order UBA4733; family UBA4733; genus UBA4733. Next base: position 2,537 of record JAICXR010000091.1, read on the forward strand.
GAAGGTGAGGCGGACGCCGTACTGCCCGGCCGTCTCGGTCAGGCGCTGCTGCACGCGGTAGAGCTCCCAGCTCGCCGTGATGATGCCGCCGTCCTTGTTGCTGTCCGAATAGCCCAACATGATCTCTTGCCGGTTGCCCAGGGCCCGCAGGTTGGCGGCGTAGCAGGCGTTGCTATAGACGTGCTCCATCACCGCCGGGGCGGCGTGCAGGTCGTCGATCGTCTCGAAGAGGGGCACGACGTTGAGGCGGCTGGACGGCGTCTCGCCGCCGAGCACACAGAGGCCGGCCCGCGTGGCGAAGAGCAACACCGCCAGGAGGTCGGAGACCTGGTGCGTCATACTGACGATATAGGTGTCGGCCGCGGCGGGACCGAAAGCGGCGATCGCCTCGGCCAGCACATCGAAGCTGGCGAAGACCTCGCGGACGTCCGGGTCCAGATCGGCGGGGAGGGGCGGGATACTGGCGGCGTCGACGATCAGTCGCGCCAGCAATGTCTGCTTCTCCTCCTCCGGCAACGCGCTATACAACCGGTCCCCGGTGAGACCTTGCAAGAGCACGTCCAGGGCGGCGCTGTGGCTCTCGCTATGCTGGCGGAAATCCAGCTTGGCGAGGTGGAACCCGAAGCAGTCGACCTGCCGTCGGAGCCGGGCGAAAGGGCCGTCGGCCAGGCGGCCCTGGCCGGCCAGACGCAAGGCTTGATCCACTTCCAGCAGGTCGCGCTCGAACGCCTCCACGGTGCCGTAGCCGCCGGTGCGGACTGCCTCCGCCGTAGAGAGGTCGACATTGGCGGCCAGCGTGCGGTTCAACCGCTCGGCGATGAAGAGCAGTTTCTGGCGGAAGGGCTCGCCGGGGTTGCGGTCCATGATCTCGCCGGTGGCCTCCGGCAAGGCGGCGGCGTCGTCGGCGATGGAGTTGCGGAAGCGGCGCGGCACCTGGACGAAGCGGTCGGACTGGCTGCAGAGCTCGGCCAGGGCGTGGACGTGGCCGTAATACCGCCGGAGCGTCAGGGCGCGCTGCTGCAGGAATGTGGCGCGGCTGAGTGCGGCGGTGACGTTGGGGTTGCCGTCCCGGTCGCTGCCGACCCAGGAGCCGAAGCGCACCAGCGTCGGCACCGCTATCGACTGATCGGGGTACTGCTCCCGCAGGCAGCGTTCCAGCTCGGCGTGCAGGCGCGGGATGGCGTCGAAAAAGATGTGCTCGAAGTAGAAGAGGGCGGTGCGCACCTCGTCGGTCACGTCGGGCCGCCGTTCCCGCACGTCGTTGGTGCTCCAGAGGAGCAGGACCTGGTCGTTGAGGGAGTCGATGAGCTCGCCGCGTTCGGGGAAGGTGAGCAGCCGACTATCCAGGTCGGCCAGGGAGTCCGAGACCAACTGCTGCTTGCGCAGCACGGTCAGGCGCATGGCCTCGGTGGGATGCGCCGTGAGCACCAGCAGCACGTGCAGGCGCTGCAGGCGCTCGGCAATTTGCGCCGCCGGCACCTTCTGATGTGCGAGCCGCTGGATCAGGTCTTCGATCGACCCTTCCTGGGGTGGCTCGTGGGGTTGCATGCGGTGGGCCCGGCGCCGGCGGACGCGGTGGTACTGTTCAGCGATGTTGACCAGCTGGAAGTAGAGGGCGAAGGCGCGCGCGACCTGCACCGTCATGGGCAGGGTGAGTTGCTCCAGCTCGCGCTGCAATTCGGCATCCAACGCCTCCTGGTAGTCCGCGCGCAGGCGTTTGCAGGTTTCCCGGATCCGCTCGACGGTGTCGTAGACGCCGGCGCCGCCCTGCTCGCGCAAGACGCGCCCCAACATCTGGCCCAGCATGTTGACATCCCGCCGGAGCGGTTCCTCGCTGGCCGAGAAGGTCACACGCGTCAGTGTGTCGTCCGTAGGATCGATCACGGCAACTCCCCTGTACGCAGTACGGGCTGAGTGTACCTTGTGCTGCACGGAGTCAACGGAACGACAAGGGAATCACACGACGGCTCGCCCGTCACCAGCCCACATCCAGGGTCTGCTGGACCATGCGCGCGATGGCGTCGGGTTGGGTCTCGCGCAACCGGAAGAACTCGCGGACGCGTTCGACGGCCTGCTCGCGCGAGCGGGTCGGTTGCAGGCGCCGCGCCCAATCCCGGCCCGGGTGCAGGGCATCCCACCAGGACACTTCGCCGGCGGGGCGGCCGCTGCCCGGCGGATGGTTGCCGAAGCCGTCCATCCGCACGTTCCAGAGCGGCTGATAGTGTTCGATCAGGAAGCGTTCCGCCATGGTGATCCAGAGCGGCGTCACGACCAGGTAGCGGCAGGCAAAGTCGTCGGGCTGCAGGTGGACGGCGGCGTCGATGGAGCGACCATGCTCGGTCAACCGCTGGAAAAGCGGTCGGCCCAACTGCTTGCTTCCCGTCCCTTTCCGGGCGCCGGCCGGCACCGCCTTGCCGACGTAGATCGGCGTCTCCAGCGTCGCCGAGGCAATTGGCGCGTAGAACTCCAGGTCGCCGGTATAGAAGATGGCGTACACCCCGGCGCCCAGGAACGGGCGCAGCGGCGGCAGGCGCGTCGGCTCCCGTCGCATCAGCTCTTCGACGACGTTGCGCGTCAGGTTCTTGTAGTCGAGCGGGTTGTACTCCTCCTCCCGCACGAACCAGCCCTCAAGCATTGGCGCGTCGCTGCGGGCAGTGGCGCCGCGGCGTCACGGCTGGTCGCCCTGGCGCACCGGCACGTCGTCGCGGTTGCCCCATTCGTTCCAGGAGCCGTCGTAGTTGGCCAGCCGGTCCAGCGGATAGCCGTGCAGCGCCAGCGCGAACAGCACGCTGGTGGCGGCGACGCCACCGTTGCAGTAGGCGACGACCCGCTGCGCGTCGTCGACGGCCGCCGGTTGCAAGGCGGCGGCGAGCGTACGGTCGTCCCGGAACGTGCCCGTCGCGGGGTCGATCAGCGCCTCGCGGGGGATATTGATCGCCCCGGGGATATGGCCTCCCCGCTTGCCCCGGCGCAGCGTGCCGTTGTATTGCCGCCCGTCGCGCGCGTCCAGCAGTCGCACCCGCTGGTCCCCCAGGAGGTTGAGCATTTCGCTTACTTTCACGCGCAAATCTGGTCGCGGTTTCGCCGTGAAGGTGGCGGGGGGCCACTGGGGACGTTCCGCGGTGAGCGGTCGGCCTTCGCGTTGCCACTTCGGCAGCCCGCCGTCGAGCACGTACACCCGGTCGTGGCCATACAGGTGCAGCAGCCACCACAGGCGCGTGGCGAACTGAAAGGTCGGCGCGTCGTCGTAGGCGACGACCGTGTGCCGGTCGCTGATACCGCGCGCGCCGAGGAGCGCCGCCAACTGCTCAGGCGGCGCGGCCTGGGCCGGCACCGGGTCGCTCGGGTCGACGATGTCCCGGGTCCAATCCAGGTAGGTCGCGCCGGGGATGTGGGCCGTCGCGTAATCTTCGGGCCGTCCGCGATAGACGGCGTGCTGGACGCCCGGTTCCGGCTCGCTGGTCGCCACCTGGCCGCGCATGTCCACGACGCGCAAATCCGGGTCGTCCAGATGGGCCGCGAGCCACTCCGTCGACACCAAGACTCCCGCCCGAATACCCGACGCTGTCTCTGCCATAGTCGCCCCCGCTCTTGTCAAAGGCCGCACACGCCACACGCCGGGCAGCCCAGCTCGACGCACATTGTAGGGCGTGGGGCAAGAATCGCTTACACTGCAGGAACGTTTTTGCACCGAGACGGGTGAGAAGAGAAAGGGAGACCATCCACCAATGGACCATCGAACTGCGGTTGAACTCCGTGGCAGTGACAGTGCCGGCGCTGACGCGCGCGTGCGGGAGCTGGCGGAGGCCGACTTCCTGGGCCAGTTGCTGGAGCGGCTGGGCCGCATGCGCGAACTGGGCGACGAGGGCGGCGACATCAAGCTGGACTGGGTGGACGGCGTCGAGCAGGCGCTGGCGCATCCGGAGTGGCTGCGGGCCCTGGCGACGGAGGCGCAGGACATCCTGGCCGCCGGCATCCGCCACGTCATCTGGTCGGGCATGGGCGGCTCCGTGCAGACGGTGTACTGCCTCAAGCGCATGGGCTTCCTCGATTTGCCGGCCTTGACGATCCACCCGTTGGACAGCACCGATCCCGCGTCGATCAACCGTATCCTCACCGAGATTGCGGCGACGGAAGGGATTGACGTCCCGGCAGCGGCGGGTCAGCCGGAGCGCCTGCGCGGCGCCGTTCGTCGCGTGCTGGAATCGACCATGATCACCGGCGTGAGCATGGGGATGACCAGCGAGGAGCCGATCACCCACCTGCAGTGGTTTGACGGGCTGCTCAAGGACTACGGCATTGCCCAACCGGAGCAGCATCTTCAAGTCATGACCTTGCCCGGCTCCTACCTCGACCAGTTCGCCCGCGAGCGCCACGCCCGCATGGTGCCGATCCAACTGGACGGCGAGAGCCACACGCCGGGGCGCATGAGCGCGCCCGCCACGCGCGTCTTCCTGCGCCCGGTGGCGCTCGCCCTCGCCGCCGGCGCCGCCCAGGGCGGTGGAAACGTCGGCGGCCAATTGCAGGACCTCCTGCGCCGCTGTCAGGGGCGCTACGGCGTCTCCCACACGGAGAGCGCGGAGGAGCGCCGGGCGCGCACCATCGGCGATCCCTTCATCCGCCTCGGCGCCTACATGGCCGATGAAGCGATCCGTCGCGGTCGCAACAAGCTCGTGCTGGTGCTGCCGCCGGAGTGGCGCGGCCTCGGCCCCTGGGTGGAACAGCTCGTCGAGGAGAGCCTGGGCAAGGGCGGCAAGGGCTGGCTGGTGTTCTACGACCAGGACCTGCCGGCGTTGCGCGACCGGGAGGACTGCGCCTTCCTCGCCCTCTGTCCGGACGGCGGGGCCGAGCCGCAAGCCGGCGAGCTCGCCGCGCTCCGGCAGGCCGGCCGGCCCGTATTGACGCTGCAGGTGCCGCTCGATGCCGACGCGGACCTCCCGGCCCGCTTGCCCGCCCTGGCCGGCCTCTTCGCCTCCTGGAAGCTGGCGGTGGCGGCCTTCGGCTACCTGAACGACATCGTCGTCGTCGGCCAGCCGGGCGTGGAAGGCTACAAGGCCTACGCCCGCGAGCTGCGCGACGGCCCCGGCGCCATCACCTTCGGCGGTGAGGGCAACGCCGTGCGCGTGAACGCCGAGGCGGTGGTCGCCGGCCACCCGGACCGCTGGCAGGCGATCGCCGGCATCCTCGCCGGATTCGGCGCCGCCCAGCCGGGCCCGGCCGCGCAGGTCGCCGCCGTCATCAAGCTGGCGCAACAGGAAGGCTGGCTACGCTACCTGGACTTCACCTACAACGGTGAGGTGGATAGTGCCATGCTGGCGGTGCTGAACGCCGCCCGTGCCCGGATCGGCGCCGGCGCGCTGCACATGCCGGCGAAGGTGCGCACCGGGCCCAGCGACTACCATTCCACCGAGCAGAGCGAGACGGACGGGCCAGCGGAGCTGGTGAGCATCCGCATGGTCGCCCTGCAGCACGAGGCGCCCCTGGTCGGCGCCTACAGCGATCGTTTCCTGCTGGCCCAGGCGCGGGGCACCTGGCAGGCGATGCGCGACGCCGGGCGCTGGGTGCTGATGGTGACGACGCCGGACAGCGCGACCGCGGCGGCGCGGCTGGGGGAGCTGTTCGACGCGGTGGCGGCGTGGCTCGCCCCGCCTACCCCTTGATCCCCGTCAAGGTGATGCCCTGGATGAAGGTGCGCTGCGTCAGGTAGAAGAGGATGATGATCGGCACGGTGGCGGTCGTGGAGGCCGCCATCAGGAAGGCCCACTGCGTGTTGAACTCCTGCTTGTACTGCTGCAAGCCGACGGAGATCACGTAGAGCTTGTCGCTGTTCAGGTAGATGAGCGGCCCCAGGAAGTCCTTCCAGGCGCGGATGAACTCGAAGAGGGCAACCGCGGCCAGGGCGGGCCGGATCAGGGGCAGGATGATCCGCCAGTAGATGCCGAACTCGTTGGCGCCGTCCATGCGCGCCGCCTCACTCAGTTCCTTCGGGATCGTGAGCATGAACTGGCGCAGGAGGAAGATGTAGAAAGGGCTGCCCAGGAAGGTCGGGATGATCAGCGGCAGATAGGTGTTCACCCAGCCGAGGTGGCGGTAGATCACGAAGAGGGGGATCAGGGTGACGGTGTAGGGCAGCATGAGCGTGGAAATCGTGATGATGAACAGGACGTTGCGACCGGGCCAGCTGATGCGACTGAAGCTGTAGGCCGCCAGGGGATTGGAGAACAGCGCGCCGACCACGGCGAAGCCGGCGTAGAACACCGTGTTGCGCATGTAGAGGAAGAAGGGGACGTAGGTCAGGCCCTGCGGATAGTTGCTCCAGACGAAGCGGGCCGGCCACCAGACGGGCGGATAGACGAAGATCTGGGAATCCGGCTTGATCGAGGTGAGGATCATCCAGTACAGCGGCAGCACGAACGTCACGCCGATGGCGAAGAGGACGACCTGCAAGATGACCTCGGCGACGCGACCGCGAAAGATGGTGGTCTGCCAGAAGCGCGGGCGGCGCATGGGTGCGGCGGCGGCCGGGACCGGCGGGGCCGCCGGCTTTTCCAGGGCGATGCGGCTCACGGCGTCCTCACTTCTTTGTATCCCCGCCGCCGTAGTAGACCCAGCGGCCGGAGGTGCCGAAGACCACAAGGGCGACCAGGAGCGTCACCAGGAACTGCAGCCAGGCCATTGCCGAGGCAATGCCCATATGGAACAGGCTGAAGGCGTTCCGGTAGAGATACATGGCGTAGAACAGCATGGAGTGGGCCGGGTTCCCCAGGCCGTCCGTGATGACGTACGGGGCGTCGAAGTAGGAGAAGATGCCGATGAGGGTAAGGATGAGGTTGAAGAAGATCACCGGCGTCATCATCGGCAAGGTCACGCTGACCGTCTTCTGCCAGACGCTCGCGCCGTCGACCGCCGCGGCGTCATAGAAGTCTTGGGGCACGTCCTGGAGGCCGGCTAGGTAGATCACCATGATCTGGCCGACGCTCCAGAGGGAGAGCAGGACCAGCCCGACCTTCCCCCAGTGCTCGTCGGCGAACCAGCCCGGGCCGGGGAGACCCAGGATATCGAGGAACCA
>JAICXR010000056.1 GCA_025980355.1 Chloroflexota bacterium
CCTGGATAATCCCTTGCCACTTCGCTTTGACGCCTTGCAGGCCCGTCTGGGCCGTCTGTTTCCCGAGCCAGACCGGATCCATAAGGTCATTGAAGGCCTTGGAGAATTCGGTGGCATCGGTGATGACGTTGGTCGGATCGGGGAAGTCGGTCTTGATGCCGCCTTCGAACACGCCCTGAAAGTCCGCTGGAGACATCGCCATGCCGGGGATGGCCAGGACGCTCTTCGACCACTTCGTGAAGTAGGTGGCGTCCGAGACCGGTGGATTATCCTCGGCGAAGGTGATCAGGTCGTCCGATCCCGCGCCCCGTGAAGCAAACAGGATGAGCTGAAAACCTCCGTCGGGATTCTTGCTGCCTTTGCCGACGTACCAGGCGTTGTCCTCGCGCTGGGCCACATTTCTGCCGCCCGGCCCGTAGGGCATTGGCGCGATCCCCCAGGCGAACGTCGGCTTCGCCACCGCCGCCTGGCGCTCCAACCACCCTCCCGCCACCTGCACCATAGCGACGCGGCCGCTAAAGACGGCATTGCCTTGCGTGGTGAGGGACTTCTTTTCGTCGGCGGTGGGACTCACTTTATACTTCACCGTGAGGTCGTTTAGCCAGGTCATGGCATCGATCATCCCCTGCCGATCAGGGTAGACGTCCGTGTACGGCTGGCCATGGTAGACATTGGACGCCTCCGGACCGCCGGTGTTGTTGAACGGGTCGGCATTCCAGAGCCAGCCAAGGGAGCCAACGGAGCCAGCGCCCATGATCAGACCAAAGGTCGCCGTCGCCGGGTTGCCGGTCGCGTGCGTCATTGCCTGCGCCGCCGCCAACGCCCTGTCGGTCGTCCAGGTTTTGTCGTTCCAGTCGGTCGGCGGCAAAGGAACGTTGTCCTTCTGGAACATGTCCTTGTTGTAGACGATGAAATTCGGGTTGCTGTTCCAGGGAACCGCAAAGAGCTCGCCGTCCGCGGTGAATTCGGTAAGGTACTCGGGTAGGAGGTAGCCGACATCAACCTTCGCCTGCTTGAAAAAGGTGGACAGGTCCGTGACGATCTGGTGGCTCCGCAAGGTGAAGATGCCGACATTGCCCCAATCGGTGAAGACGTCCGGGGTCGCCCCGCCCGCTACCATGGCCAGGAGCTTCTCCCCGTAGGCCGTGCTGCCGGGGGAGACCACCTGGACCGCGATGTCCGGCTGCGCCTTCTTGAAGTCCGGCAGGATTCCTTGATTGGCAAATCTATCGAGCAGCGGGTCTTCCGGCACCAACCAGGTGACGGTGCCCTGCGCCTTCTGGCCTGCCGCCGCCTGGCTCACCGGGGCGGCACTGCTGGAGCCGGTCTGCAGCGCCGCCCCGGCGCTGCTCTTGGCCGTTCCCGCCCCGGTCGCGGCGGCACTCGTCGTGAGCGCGGCGGACGCCGCGGTCGTCGTACCCGTCGCCCCGCCGCAAGCGGCCAGGAGGGGGAGCGTGGTGCCGACGACCAGCACGGCGGCGCTGCGTGCCAGGAAGCATCGCCTGCTCGCCGGCGCAAGGGGGAAGCTAGCCATCGGTGATATTCCTTTCCGAACCGTGGGTGACGACGGATCTGCGATACGCCGTCCGGCAGCATAGGCGGCACCGGACGGTGACCAGACGGCCTGAACGCCGGTCCGACCGTACCCAAATCGCACGCCGGGCCAAAACGGACGGTGATTGAGAGTATAAAATAATGGCGCGAAGTCGACAAGGGAGTATGGAGCGCGGAAGCGCCCCTCAGGACGTGCGGTTCTGTTGGATGGCCAGATTTACCTGCTGGTTCGCCTCCTGCAGCGCCTCCGCCGCGCCCTTCTTACCGCTGAGCACGTCGGTACGCGCCGTGTTGAGCTGGGTATTCATGAGATTGATCTGGGGGATGGCCGGGCGGCTATGGGAGTAGGGCAGGATATCCACGAACTGCTTCACGCGCGGGTCGACGGTGGTCCAGTAGGGATCGGCCGCCACCGACTTGATCGTCGGCAGGCTGAGGCCCAGTTTGGCGAGCAGCAACTGGCAGGTGGCGTCCGACAGGTAGCGCATCAGCTCGAACGACGGGTCGGGGTCCTTCGCCCCGGCGGGGAGGACGACGCAGAAGCCGCCGGACCAGGTGCTGGTGTGCGCCATCCCCTGCGGTGGCGGGGGCTGCCAGACGCCCCAGTCCAGGCCGGCCGTCTCCAGGTAGGTATGCACGGAGGCGCTCGCCTGGAAATAGGTGCTGATCGCCTGGAACTGGAATAGGTTACCCTGCGTGCTGCGCGCCTTGATGAACGCCTGCCCGGGATCGTAGCCGATGAGCTTCGCCTGGTTGTTGAGCCAGTCGAGCGCCGCGATGTTCTTGGCGTCGTCGAGGGTCGCCTTGCCGGACTGCTCGTCGTAGAACGTGCCACCAAAGAGCCAGCCGAAGCCGAAGAGGCCCCAGTTGTCGTACCAGGGCAGGAAGCCGATCTGCTTGAAGGTGTCGCCCTGCTTGATCGTAAGCTTCTGGGCGATTTGCGCGTAGTCGTCAAGCGTCTTCGGCGTAGTGTTGGCGAGCCCGGCCTGCTGCAACTGGTTGACGTTGTAGAAGACCATTCGGCTGTCGGTATCGGTCGGCAGGCCGTAGAGCTTACCCTTGATCGCCACCTCCTGCCAGGCCCAGGGCTGCTGATCGTCGCCCTTGATGCCCGCGGTGTTGGCGCGCGCCGATACGTCCTGCACCAGGCTGCTGGCCGCGCCCGCGGCGATGGTGTAGCGATCCTGCTCGGCGACGTTCGGCGGCGTCCCGGCGGCGACCACCGCCGGCAGCTTCGTGTTGACGTCGGTGTAGTTCATGTTCACGATTTCGGCGGGAGTCTTCGGGTTGGCGGTATTGAAGTCCTTGATCCGCTGCACCCAGGCTTTGTAGTGCTGACCGGTTTGCGGGTCATCCATCGACCAGAAGCTGAGCGTGCCCGGCGCGCCGGCCGGGGCTGCCGCGGCACTGGAAGTCGGCTGGGCAGCTGCCTTACTGGTCACCGCGGACGTCGCCGCGCTCAGCGTCGCGCTGGACGACGCGCTCAGCATCGCGCTCGCCGTCGCTGCCTTCGTTCCGGTGACGGCGGTGGCCGCGCCGGAGCCGCCGCACGCCGCGAGGAGCGGCGCCGCCAACAGCAACCCGCCCGCGGCGCAGCCTCGTAAGACCGTTCGTCGAGGAATGGAATGTACAGACATGCCTACCACCTCCTACACGCATGGCGTCCACGTGGCGAGGGTAGCATACTCGTTCCCGGCCGACGTACGATTCTCGCCATACGTCGGATGAGGGCATTCCACGTTCTTCAGGACTCGCTGCTGGCGTCGTACACCACTGTCCCTTCGGCCACCGTCAGCAGGACATTGAACTCATCATCGAGCAGGACCAGGTCGGCGTCTTTGCCGACCTCCAGGCTCCCCTTCCTGGCGCTGAGGCCGATGGCGCGGGCGGCGTTCAGGCTCGTGAGCGGCCACAGCTCGCTCAGGGGGAGCCCGGTGGCGGCCGCGATGTTGCGCAGGGCTACGTCCATGGTGAGGACGCTCCCGGCCAGGGTGCCGTCCGGGAGACGGGCTGCGCCATCCCGGACCGTGACGGTCCGGCTGTCGATGCGGTAGTCACCGTCGGGCATGCCGGCGGCCCGCATCGCGTCGGTGATCAGGATGACGCTGGCGGTTCCCTTCGCCGCCACCAGTACGCGCATCGCGGCCGGATGGACGTGGATGGTGTCGGCGATCAGTTCCGCGCGCAACTGCGGCAACGCCAGCATCGCCCCGGCCGTGCCCAGGTCGCGGTGGCCGAACCCGGTCATGGCGTTGAAGGCGTGCGTCATCTGGCTGGCGCCATGCTCGACCGCCTCCAGCACCTGCTCGTAGGTGGCGCTGGTATGGGCGATCGAGACGGCAACGCCGCGCCGCACGCAGTCGTCGATGAGGCGCAAGTTCTCGGCGAACTCCGGCGCCAGGGCCAGCAGGCGAATGAATCCGCGGTCGAGCAGGGCGGTCGTCTCCGCCGGATCGGCACGCCGGATGTAGCGCGGATCTTGGGCACCGCATTTCGCCACGTTGAGGTAGGGGCCCTCCAGGTGGGCGCCCAGGATACTGGCGCCCTTCGCCACGGGGCCCAGCGCGCCGGCGATGGTGTCCAGCGCCCGCTGCGTCGCCTCCGGCGACGCCGTCCAGGTGGTCGGTAGGAAGCCGCTGACGCCGTGCCGGGCGAAGCAGCGCGCCATCGCCCGCAACCCATCGGCGGAGGCGTCCATCGCCTCGTGCCCGACCGCCCCGTGGACATGCAGGTCGATGAACCCGGGCAGCAGATGGCGACCCGTGGCGTCAACGGTCCGCGTGGACCGATCGTCGTCAAACTTCGGCGGTCGGCCATAGCCCAGCCCAACGATCTGCCGGCCCTGGGCGAGCAGCCAACCGGGCTCGGCGACCCGATCGGGACCATAGACGCGCGCGTTAGTGACCAGTAACCGCCTGCTGGTGCTGTCGGCCATTTCAACCTCCCTCTAGCGTGTCCGCCTCATGAACGGTGGATACGCAATTCCCACCGCACAGCGTACTGGCCAACCGTGACGCGCCGCTACGCTATCGGGAGGGATATGCCGCCGTGGTAGTATGAAGCAGTTGCATTCGGTGTTCCGCGGATCGGCGCGGCGGAGTTCCGGCTGGTTGGGAGACTCACTGGCGGGGCGCAGCGCGGGTCCCTGCCGGCATGGCGAAGGAGAAGCATGGCAAAGGAATCTGGAGTAGAGGTCGACGGGACCATCGTCGAGGCGCTCTCCAATGGCTACTTCCGGGTGCAGTTGGATCAGTCGGGCGGGGCGCCAACGGCGCAGCCCGTGCTAATCACCGCCCATATCGGTGGCAAGATGCGGACGAAGTTCATCCGCGTGGTCGTCGGTGACAAGGTCCGCGTCGAGCTCTCGCCCTACGACCTGACGCGGGGGCGCATTACCTGGCTGACGAGCCGCCGGCGTCCGGCCGTGGCGACCGAAGCGCCGGCGTAGCCGGCCACGTCTCAGCTCACGGCGCCTCCAGCTATCTACCGGCCGGACCGTGCCGGTGGATGACGCTGTTCCGACGGATGACAGGCCCGGTCTGACCGCTGCGGACGCGGGCGAGCAATCGGTGCCGTCTTCGCTACCGCCGCCGTTGCAGACGAGCTTCTCGGACATCGACCTCCGCCGTTGGCGGGACTATCCGGACATCATCACCGACAGCCTCTGGCTCTTCCCCAGCCGCGACAAGACGGGGCCACATATCGGCGACTACTGGGGGAACTTCGTCCCCCAGATCCCCAATCAGATCATCCGGCGCTTCACCAAACGGGGCGAGGTCGTCGTCGACCTGTTCGCCGGGATGGGCACGACGCTGATCGAGTGCCGCCACCTCGGCCGCCACGGCGTCGGCGTCGAACTCGTGGCGTCCGTGGCCGCCGAGGCTGCCGCGCGAATCGGTACGGCGGTGAACAGCGACGGCGTCACCGCCGTGATGCTAATTGGCGACTCCCGGCTCGCCGCGACGACGGCCCGGGTCAGGGACCAGCTTGCTGCGCTGGGCCGGACGCACGCCGACTGTCTGATCCTCCATCCGCCCTACCACGACATCATCCGCTTCGGTGACGACGCCGCCAACCTCTCTAACCAACCGACAGTCGATGATTTCCTCCGGGAGTTTGCTTGTGTGGTCGACCAGGCCGTGGCCCTGCTCGCTCCCGGGCGCTTCCTCGCCCTGGTCATCGGCGACGCGTATGCGAAGGGGGAGTGGCTGCCGCTCGGCTTCTACTGCATGGAAGTCTGTCGACGGCGTGGTCTGCTCCTCAAGGGCGTGAATATCAAGGACATCCAGGGGAACGAGAAGGGAAAAGGGCGGCGGGGACCGCTCTGGCGCTACCGGGCGCTCAGCCAGGGCTTCTACGTCTTCAAGCACGAATACATCTTCGTCTTCCGGAAGGCCGCCTCAAAGCAGCGACGGCTGCCTGAGGCCGGAGCGCCGCGATCGGGGACGGACTGAGGCCACCGGCAGGTCCGGCGGGTGCACCAGGCGTTCCGCCAGCGCCGTGATGCGGGCCTCGTTCCCCGCATCGCGCACGGCGAACGACACGGCGCGGCTGTGCCCCACCAGCACGACCAGGCGCTGGGCCCGTGTCACCGCCGTGTAGAGCAAGCGCCGGGAGAGCAGGATGAACTGCCCGGTGACGACCGGCAAGACGACGACCGGGAACTCGCTGCCCTGGGCCCGATGAATCGACAACGCGTACGCCAGGTGCAGCTCCGGCAGCGCCGCGGCCGTATATTGAATTTCCCGGCCCCCGTCCAGCAGGACGTGGGCGGCATAGCCGGCGCCGTCCAGGTCCACGATGGTGCCCATATCGCCGTTGAACACCCCAAGCTCGTAGTTATTCCGCGCCTGGACCACGCGGTCGCCCAGGCGCAGCAGGCGGGGACCAACGTTGAGCTCCGACTTGCTCGCCGCGGCCGGATTGAGCGCCGCCTGCAACTCAGGATTGAGCGTGGTCAGGCCGAGGGGGCCGCGGTGCATCGGCGCGAGCACCTGGATGTCGCTGCCGCGCAGTCCGAATCGCGCCGGGATGCGCCTACGGACGAGATCGAGGACCACGCCCCGGCAGGTCGCGGCGTCGTCGGCGTTGAACAGGTAGAAGTCGTGGCTGCCCAGGCCCGGCTCCCAGATCGGCATCTCCCCGGCGTTGATCCGCTGGGCGTTGGCGGCGATGCCCGACCCTTCGCCCTGGCGAAAGATCCGCCGCAGCCGGCTCACGGGGAAGCACCCGGAGGCGATGACATCCGCCAGCACCTGCCCCGGACCGACGCTCGGCAACTGATCGGCATCGCCGACCAGCAGCAGATGCGCCCCGGGCGGTACCGCCCGGACCAGGGCGCGCGCCAGCGGCAAGTCCAGCATCGACGCCTCATCGATCACGAGCAGGTCGGCGTTCAGCCGGGTCAGACTCCGCCGCGCCGCGCGTGCGTGCGGAATCGCGTCGTCTTCCAGGCCGTCGATGGTCAAGGCGGCGTCCTCGTCCGCGCCGGCGGCCATCCCGCCGAAGGCGCCGCGGCCCAGCAGGCGATGGATAGTCCGCGCCTCCAGCCCCGTCGCCTCCGCTAGCCGGCGGGCGGCGCGGCCGGTGGGCGCGGCCAGGATAACGCGGCCGCCGTGGTCCAAGCCTAGCGTCACCAACGCCCGCAGCGCCGTCGTTTTCCCGGTTCCGGGCCCGCCGGTCAGCACCACCACGCGCTCGGTCAGCGCCAGGCGCACCGCCGCGCGCTGTTCGTCGCTCAGGCGCTCGGTGACGGAGGCGTGGGCGGCGAACGCCTGCGACCAGCCGGTCTCATCGAGGCTGGACCAGTAGGGCAGGCGATCGAACGGTCCATCGGCCAGGTTCCGCAGTCCGCTAGCCAGCGTACGCTCCAGGATGTCGAGGGCAGCCAGGGCATAGGCGGTCTCGCCCGCCACGTTGGTGGTGGTGACGTGATTTTCCGCGACGAGCGCCTGCAGGGCGGGCACCAACTGCCCCTGGGCAATGGCGACTGTCTCCGTCGCGCCCGCGCCATCGGCCGGCCGCCGGGAAAGGAGCTTCTCGCTCTCGTCAATGAGCCGTTCGGCCGGCATCCAGGTATGGCCGGCGACGGCGGCGGTCCGAAGGGAGTGCAGGATGCCGGCTTGCAACCGGGCCGGAGCGTCCGGCGGGACGCCGACAGCCGCAGCGATGCGGTCGGCGGTGACGAAGCCGACCCCGCGAATCTCCACGGCCAGCCGGTACGGGTCGCTGCGCACCACCAGCGGCGCCGCCGCGCCGTAGTGTTGGTACAACTGCTCGGCCCGATGGTAGGAGATGCCGAGGTCGAAGAGCGTCAGCATGACGTCGCGCAGGGCGCGGTGCTCTTGCCAGCTCGCGCCGACCTGCTTCGCCCGGACCGGGCCGATCCCGACGACCTGCTGCAACTGCTCGGCGCCGGCATCCAACGCGCCAAGTGCGTCGGTGCCGAAATGCTCGACCAGCCGGCGCGCCATCACCGGACCGATGCCGCGGACGAACGGCGACGTCAGGTAGCGGCGAATGCCCTCCGCCGACGCCGGCAGGACGATCGTGACCTCCGCCGCCCGAAACTGGCGGCCGTAGCGTGCGTGCAGTTCCCAGGTTCCGCTACAGCGCAGGTACTCGCCGGGGCGCACCGCCGGGAAGCGCCCCACCACGCCCATCGGACGTTCGGCGCCCTCGGCCCGTAGCAACGCCACGGTGTACGGCCCGGCCGGGTTGTGAAAGAGGACACGGTCGACCGGCCCCTCGAGCTGCGCCGCTCTCGGAAGGTGGGCGACGGCGTTGGGCGGGACCGTAACAGCGGTTGGTGGGTGACTCAACATGCGAATACGGCTATGATACGACGTTCACAAATGGGGCGGCTATTCCTGGAAGGCACGAACGCCGGGAACGTTATACTCTGGGGTCGGTGCCGGACGGGGCGCTAACGGTGCGCCCTGGCGTTGCCCGTGGTTGGGTTTGTGCCAATCACGCGCTGGAGAGCTGAGGAGAGGTCGCGTGCTTCTGTCCGACCTCCGGATTATGCAGGAATTGGAGCTGGGCAACGTGGTGATTTCCCCGTTCGACCAGCGACAGCTAGGCACAAATTCCTACGATTGCCGGCTCGGCGAGTGGTATTTCCAACCCGATGCGAACGTGGAAGTCGTCGATTTCACCGACGAAGCGCAGGCGCGAGCGTTCTGGGGCGAACCGCGGCGGGCGGTCGATAACCAGATACTCGTGCGCCCGGGGACGACGATCCTGGCCCACACGATCGAGGTCGTCGGGGCCCGCAACGGTATCACCACGAGCATGCACGCGCGGAGCAGCATCGGCCGCGCCAGCCTCTCCGTCTGCAAGTGTGCCGGCGTCGGGGATGTCGGGTACATATCCCGCTGGACCATGGAGATTTCGAACCATTCTCGCAGCACCGTGCTCTTGCCGGTCGGCCTGCGCATCTGCCAGATAAAGTTTGAGGAGGTAGGTACAACGCTGCGCGAGTACCACGGCAAGTACGGTCAGAATCACTCCTGGACGCCCTCAGACATGCTGCCGAAGCTGTATGCCGACTGGGACGTCGACGACCTGGCCCGCTATCGCGTCAGTGCGGAGGCCGGTCCTCCGCCGGCCCTCTCCGCCGGCCGGCAATAGCGGCGGTATGCCGTCGCTGCGCACGACCTCCCGCGTCCTTTCCCTGGCCGCCGACCCGGCGCTCAACCGCGCCACTTCCAACATCTTTGTCAATGAGCCGACGTCCGGGTCCCTGGCCCGGAGCAAGGGCTCCCTCTATATCGTCACGGAGTCGGAACACGACGACGCCAGCGAACGCGCCTACTGCCGGCTGATCGCCGACTCCATCCGCAGCGAGTATTACCGCGACCCGACCCAGGAACTCGACCAGGCGCTGAGCCAGGGCATGGATCGCGGCGCCGTCAAGATGCTGAAGGATGAGCGTATCCCGCCGGACGGCGAGCGCCCCGTCGTCGCGGTCACCTGTCTGGCCATTCGCGATGGCGAGATGGCCATCGCCCAGACGCTGCCGGTGCAGACCTACATCGGCAGAAAGACCGGCATCGCCCTCGTCCCCGATCCGCCGTTCTGGGAGCAAGAACCTGCGGACGCCACGTCGACGGCCTTCTTCGGCTTCACGCCCCAGGTCAGTTTCCAACTCTACAGCGCCAAGCTGAGTGACGGCGACATCGTCGCCGTTTGCTCCTCGGCCCTGGCCCAGTCCCTGAGCACGGACCGGCTGGAACAGTGGCTGACCGGCGGCGAGACGCGGACGCTGACCCAGGGGATGCGGACGAACTACCTGCGCAGCGACACCGAGCCGGCCTACGCGCTCGTCATCCAGGCCCGCCCCGATGTGCGCGAGAAGGCCGGCAGCCCGGTGGAGGACGAGGCCAGGGCCCACGCCGGGGCGAAGTTGCCGTTCGCGGGGGCCTTGCCGCTCGGCGGGGTGCTGGCCCGCTTCGGCCAAGCGGGGGCGGGTAGCGCCAGGTCTCCACGCCCGCCATCCGGCCAGGACATTCCAGCGGATCGTCGCCCTGCCGTCCCGTCCTCCCCTCGGGCGGCGAATGCCGGTCCGAGCGGCCCTTCCCCCGCCGCCAGGCGAACGGCGAGACCCGGTCAGCGGTCTCGTCCCGGCGGCGCCCTCGCCAATCGCCAGCTCCTCAAGGTCATCGGCGTCGCGATCGTGACGATCATCGTCATCGTGCTCGTCGTGAAAGGCGTGCAGCATTTCCAGGCTTCCCGCGAACATGCGACCTTCCTTCAGGTGTCCAGCCAGGTCGACAGCCTCCTCGCGGCGGCCGCTCAACAGCAAGACCCAACCGCCGCGACCACCACGTTGACCCAGGCTCGGGACCTCGTCCAGCATGACGCGGCGGAGTTGAGCCCGGCGGACCACGCCGCCCTTCTGGCGCGCGTCAACCAGCGCGTCGACCTCCTGGCGAAGGCCGGGCGACTCGGCGGGGTCAAGGTGCTCGCCGACCTGAGCGGCGATCCGCTGGCGGAGCTGGCGCAGGTGGTCGTGCAGGGTGGCAGCATCTACGTCCTGGACACCGGTGGCAAGCGCGTGCTGAAGATCCCGGTCGGCGGCGGCGCCCCCCTGGCGGCGATCAGCGCCGGCATCAAGGTCGGACCGGACACGATCCAACCCTTGGTCGCCATCGCCACCACCTCGGACAGCGTGCTGGCGGTGGACAGCAAAAACGTCCTCTGGGCGTTTGACCCTTCCAACAACCAGATTCGGCGCGTCCCCGTGCCGGGCTCCGACGCCTGGGGGGATGTCCGCGCCATCACGACCTACAAGAATGACCTCTATGTGCTGGACACCAAGCTGAGCAGGATCTGGCGCTACACGCCGCAGGGTAGCGGCTACGGCGCCCCCGCCGACCTGCTCGCCGCGGCGAAGGTTGCGCCCACGCCGGCCGCCACCGCGACGCCGCAGCGTGGCCAGCCGACGGCAACACCGGCGCCCCAGCCGACGCCAACGCCGCCCCTCGACCTCTCGCACAGCGTCGACCTCTCGGTCGACGGCAGTGTCTATATCCTGCAGTCGGACGGCCGTGTCCTGAAGTACCTCAACGGCCTGGCCCAACCGTTTCCGGAGACCGGGTTGGTCGGCACGATGCCGTCGCCTTCGCAGATCACGGCCAGCGTCTCCGATAGCAGCGTCTACGTGGTCGATCCGAGCGGCAAGCGCATCGTTCGCTTCTCCGACACCGGCCAGTTCCAGCGCCAGTATCTCCTGCCGACCGACGCGCCGAAGGCGATCACCGGCATCCAGAGCGCGGAAGTCGATGCGGCGCAGGGCCTCGTCTACTTCGTCTCCGACAAGACGGTAGCGGTGGCGACGCTACCGAACCAGTGACGACCAGACGGGCGCCAGTGCCGGTCATCGACGCCCACACCCATATCTTCCCGCCGGAGGTGATCGTCGATCGGGAGCGTTTTTGCCGATGCGACGCCTGGTTTGCTGCGCTGTACGGCAACCCACTCGCCCGGATCGCCACGGCGGAGGACCTGATCCGGTCCATGGACCGAGCTGGCGTGGCGTCGAGCGTGGTCCTTTCTTTCGGATGGCGCGACCGGGCGCTTGGGGAACTCCATAACGCGTACTTACTCGATGCCGCCCGGCGCTTTCCCGGCCGCCTGACGGCCTTCGCCCACGTCGCGCCCGATACGGCCGACCCGGATCTCGACGGTTTCGCCGGGATCGGCGAATGGATGCCGGAAGGGCAGGGTTTTGACCTGGACGAACACCGACGCCTGGCCGGTCAGCTCGGCGCGGCGCGGGAACGCCGGCTCCCGGTGCTCAGCCACGTCAGCGAGCCGGTGGGGCACGTCTATCCGGGCAAGAGCAACGTCAAGCCCGAACAGTTCTGGCGCCTGGCGCGCGCCTTCCCCGACAACCGCTTCATCGCCGCCCACTGGGGCGGCGGCCTCCTCTTCTACGAGCTGATGCCCGAGGTGCGCCTGGACCTGCGCAACGTCCAATACGACACCGCCGCCGGCCGCCTGCTCTACGACACGGCCATCATTCCGTTCGCCCTGGGGGTGCTTGGGCCGTTCAAAG
>JAICXR010000097.1 GCA_025980355.1 Chloroflexota bacterium
GAGGTGCGGACAAAGGGCAGCCCCAGGGTGATGTTGACGCCGCCGTAGAAGTCGGCCATCTTGATGGCGATATGCCCCTGGTCGTGGTACATCGCCACGACGCAGTCGTACTTACCTTCGCTCGCTTCGTAGAAAATCGTGTCGGGCGACCAGGGGCCGCTGGCGTCGATCCCGGTCGCCCGGGCGTCGGCGATCGCTGGGGCGATCTCCTCGGCATCCTCGTCGCCAAACAGGCCGTGTTCCCCGGCATGCGGGTTCAGCCCGGCTACGGCGAGGCGGGGCCGGGCGATGCCCAGGCGCCGGCAGCCTTCCGCCGCGATGCCGATCGTCTCCAGGACGCGGTCGTGGCGCACGCGGTCGCAGGCCTGGCGCAAGGACACGTGGGTGGACACGTGGACCACCCGCAGCCGTTCGGTCGCCAGCATCATGGCCACCCGGCTGCCCGCCATCTCCGCCAGGAGCTCGGTATGGCCGGTGAACGGCACGCCGGCCAGCGTCACGGCCTCCTTGTTGATCGGGGCGGTGACGATGCCGGCCACGTCGCCCGCGAGCGCGAGCTCCGCGCCGCGGCGCAGCCAGACCACCGCAGCACGGCCGGCGTCGGGCGAGAGCGTCCCGATGGCGATGCCGTCGACACGAACGCCGGGCACGGCCAGCACGTCGATCCGCCCGACCTGACGCCCGACGGCCGTCAGGTCGGTCACCTCCCGCAGCGCAGAATGATCGCCGATCGCTGCTTGCGTTCGCTCCAGCACGGCGAGGTCACCGATGACCACGGGCCGGCATTCGTCGAAGACCGTATGGTCCTGCAACGCCTTGACAATGACTTCCGGCCCGACGCCGGCCGGGTCCCCCATCGTCAGCGCGAGGAACGGAAGGCGCATCTCCGCCGGCATCATCCTACCCCGCCCACACCCGCCAGGTAGCTGCAGGCACGGAGCACACTGTCCTCGTCACCGAAACCGCCCGCCTTGGTGACCATGACCAACCCTGGCATCCCATCCTCCGCGCGCAACGCCGGCATCCCTTCCTGTACGCGCCCCTCGACGGAGAACCGGTGGATCCCCAGTCGCTCACTCACCGCTCGCGCCACTTCCCCGCCGGTGCAAAAGACGCGCCTGACCTCCCCTCCCGTGATCAGGCGTGCCGCCGCCGTGGCGAACCTGGCGGCGGTATCCCTTGGATTATCCGCCACGGCGTCCGGCGTCGCCAGGATCAGGGCATCGTGGCAATGAAATGCCGCCGCGACGTCCGCGCCACCGGGGAGCATAGCGGGGGACGCCCTATCGCCGGGCCAGACGATCGGTGGACCGACCTGGCTGGCGGCCCGCGCCAATTGCCGGCGCGCGGCCGGATGCAAGCTGCCGACGATCAGGAGCCTCCTACTCGGTCCACCCAACGGTTGGGCATCCCGTATATCGGCACCGCCGGTACGCCCGATGGCGGCGGCCAGTCCGGCCGAGCCGGCGTAGGCAACACGCCGCCCCGACGCTTCCATGGCAGCCACAATGCTATCCAGATCGCTGTCGGTCACGGCATCGGCGATGGCAATCGAACCCGGCTTCATCGCGCGTAGCCGCGCGGACAATAACGCACGCTGTTCGTGCACCTGCCGCAAGGAAACAAGTCCAACGGTCCGCCCCGCCTCGGCCAGCATGCTCGGCAGGTGGGGCACCATGCTGCCCCGGCCGTTCGACGACGCGTCAACCCACAGCGCGCCGTCGATGTAGCCTCGTCCTTGCGCCGGAAAGGCCGGCGCTACCAGGAGCAGAGAACAGCGCGTAGAATCGGCAAACGCCGTCAATTCCGCCGCCACGTTGCCACGCAAGGTGGAGTCCAGCTTCTTGTACCAGAGCCTCGGCGCTTGCGCGGCGAGCGAATGCACCGCCTCCGCCACCCGCCGTGCCGCCTCAGTCGGCGCTACCTCGCGGGAATCGACGTCGACCGCCAGCACGTCGGCGCCGTTCGGGATCAGCACTCCGAGCACGACCTGCACCTGCCGCCCCGGAGCGGTGAACTCGAGCGCCGAATCCGCCGCGCCCGTCAGGTCGTCGGCGATGATGGCGACGTCCATACCGGGCTCCAACGCTGGTCTGCCTGGAATAGGATGATAGCAGGGACGTGAATGCAGAGGTGAATCGGGCCGCGATTGCGGTCTACGGCCCCAGGGAAAAGACTGCGGTCTTGGGGGGATGGTCACGTGTATTTGTGTCGACCGTCGTGCACCGCGACTGCGGTCTTTGGGGCCGCAGACCGCAGTCGCGGCCGTCCCGCATCGACTTACGGCAACACCGTCGCGATGGAGCCCTGCGCCAGACCGAGGATGAGGGCCGGCACGATGCCGAAGAGCAGGGTGCCGAAGGCGGCGAGGCCGAGGAGCGTGCCGACGGGATAGCCGATGCGGGGCACGGCGGGCGCGTTGTCCAGGGCCTTGCGGAAATACATCAGCACCACCAGGCGCAGGTAGTAGAAGGCGGAGACGGCGGACGTCAGCACGCCGATCACGACGAGCTCCGGATGGCCCGCTTCCACCGCCGCGACGAACAGGTAGAGCTTGCCGATGAAGCCGGCGGTGATGGGGATGCCGGCCAGCGACAGCATGAACAGCGCCATCAGCGCCGCCAGCGCCGGCTGCCGTTCCGCCAGTCCGGCATACTCGTTGATGTTCAGCACATCCTCGCCGCGCTGGGCGAGCGCCGCGACGACGGCGAAGGCGCCGAGATTCATCAGCGCGTAGACCAACAGGTAGAACATCGTGGCCGACCGGCCATCGCTTCCGCCGGCGATCACGCCGACCAGGACGTAGCCGGCCTGGGCGATGCTGGAGTAGGCCAGCATGCGCTTGATATTGCTCTGGACCACGGCCACCAGGTTGCCGACGACCATCGTCAGCACGGCCAGCGCCCACAGGACGGAGAACCACTCCGGGGTGAGCGGCGCCAGGGCCGAGGTGAGCACGCGCAGCAGGCCGGCGAAGACGGCAACCTTGGTGGCGACGGACATGTAGGCGGTGATCGGCGTCGGCGCCCCGTCGTAGACATCCGGCGTCCACTGATGGAACGGCACGAAGGCCAGCTTGAAGCCGAAACCGACCAGCAGCATCCCCATCCCGACGATCGCCAGGTGCATCGTCGTCGACGTTGCGCCGGGGCCGAGCGCCGCCGCGATCGTCGCATAGTTGGTGCTGCCGGAGGCGCCGTAGAGCAGCGCCGTCCCGTAGAGCAAGAAGCCGAAGGCGAAGGCGCCGGTCAGGAAGTACTTCAGCGCCGCCTCCTCGGACACCTCCTTACTGCGCGTGTAGCCGGCCAGGATGTACAGGGCGATGGAGAGCGTCTCGATGCCGATGAACAGCAGCACCAGGTCGGACGCCTGGGCAACCAGCAGCATGCCCGCCGTGCCGAACAGGAGCAGCCCGTAGTAGTCGCCCTCGTTCAGCGACTCGGTGGAGGGGAAGCGCACGGAGAGCAGGACGGTGAGCGCCGCGGCGAACAGGAGGATGAAGTTGAAGTAGAGGGCAAAGTTGTCCGCCAGGAAGGTGCCGCCGAATGAGGATTGGTTGCCGTTGTAGAGGTAAATGCAATCGAGGAAGGCCAACGCGAGGCCGATGATGGCGACCCAGGCGACCGGCGTCTGGCGATCGCGGGGCAGCACGGCATCCAGAATCAGTGCCAGCAAGCCGGTGATCGTCACGATGATGACCGGCACCAGCGGCCCGTAGTTGATCGACGGAATGGTGATGTTCAAGACGTGAACGGTCGTGTCCATAGATCAAGCGGGCCTCTCTACATCAGGCGTTCAGTGCGACGCCGGCACGGTCAGGGTCAGGGCGGTCGGCGGCGGCGCGGCGGGCGCCTGCGTCACCGCCGGCGTGGTGAAATGGCTGCTAATCGCCAGCGCCGACGAACCGGTCTTGCTCAAAATGATGCCCGGTGCGACGCCCAGCGCGAAGATGATGACGATCGCCGGGGCAAACACCAGCCAGTCGCGGCCGACGAAATCCCGCACGGCGCCCCCGGCGCGGGCGACCGCCTCGGCCGGCGCCGTGTAGATGATCCGGCCGTACATCCAGATCATGTAGCTCGCCGCCAGGATGACCCCCAGGGCGGCGATGACGCCGTACCAGTAGGTGCCATGCCCGGCGAAGACGCCCCGGAAGATCAGGAACTCGCCGGGGAAGCCGTTGAGCCCCGGCAACGGCATGGAGGACATGGCCAGGATCAGCAGCGTCGCGGCCAGCGCCGGCGCCACGGCCTGGATGCCGGCCAGCATGGGGATCTCCCGCGTGCCCCAGCGCGCGGCGATCGCTCCGACGATCAAGAACAGCGCCGCCGTGCTGATGCCGTGGCTGACCATCTGGAAGATGCTGCCTTCCAGCCCCGCCGGATTGAGGGCGAAGATGCCGAGGATAATCAGCCCGAGGTGCCCCAGACTGGAATAGGCGACCAACCCCTTCAGGTCGCGCTGGGACAACGCCCCCCAGGCGGCGTAGAGGATCGTGATGATGCAGAAGATCGACACGATCGGCGAGAGGTTGTGCGACGCCGTGGGGAACAGGCCCAGGCAGAAGCGCAGAAAGCCGTAGGCTCCCACCTTGCTCATCACCGCCGCCAGCATCACCGAGCCGCCAGTAGGAGCCTCGACGTAGGCATCGGGCAGCCAGGTGTGCAGCGGGAAGATCGGCGCCTTGATGGCGAACGCCAGCGCGAAGGCGAGGAAGAACCAGACCTGCACGTCCGGACCGACCGGCGCGCCGGCCAGGGTCTGGTAGTCGAACGTCGCCGCCCCGGCGTGGAACACGCGCAGGCCGATGATGGCGACCAGCATCAGGAGGCTGCCGGCGAGGGTGTAGAGAAAGAACTTCACCGCCGCGTAGTGGCGGCGCGGGCCGCCCCACCCGCCGATCAGGAAGTACATCGGCACCAGCATCGCTTCGAAGAAGATGTAGAACAGGACCATGTCCAGCGCCATGAAGACGCCGACGACCGCCGATTCCAGGGCCAGGAGCCAGAAGAAGTACTGGCCGGCGCGTTCCTGCTCGCCGGGCGAGGCGAAGAGCACCACCAGCGCCGTGACCACCGCCGTCATGATGACCAGGAACATGCTGAGCGCGTCGACGCCGAGGTGATAGGAAACCCCGATCTGGGGCATCCAGCGCGCATTTTCCACGAACTGGAACGGCTGCCCCTGGGCGCCCTGCTGGTAGCCGAAGTAGAGCCAGACGCTGAGCGCCACTTCGAGCAAGCTGCCGACGATGGCCACCGCGCGGACCGCCGCCGCGTTGCCGCTCCGGGACAGCGCCAAGCACACCAGGCCGGCGACGATCGGCAGGTAGATCATGATGCTCAACAGCGCAAATCCGACCTGGTTCATGAACACTCCCTCAGCTTCCGCAACACCCGCGCTCCTATCGCGTCAGGAGAAAGGCGACGATGACGACCGCCCCGACCAGCATGGACAGCATGTACTGCCGGACGTAGCCGGTCTGGAGCGTTCGCAGCCCCGCGCCGATGGCATCCAGCCCGGCCGCGACGCCGCGCACGATGCCGTCCACCACCAGGTGATCGAAGACGCCGGTGACCACCTGCCCGATCGCCATGGCCGGTTGCACGACGGCGCCGTCATAGGCTTCGTCGACGTAGTACTTGTTGAGGAGCAGTTGATAGAGGGCCGGGACGCGCCTGGCGGTGGCTTCGGGCGTCCGGCGCGCCGCATTGCGGTCGTACCATTGCCAGGCCACCAGGATGCCCACGCCGGCCACCGCGATCGCGACGATCGCCAGCAGCCAGAACTGCGTCGTGTTCTCCTGGGGCACGGTCACGCCCTGCGGCGCCGGAAAGCGGGCGAAGGTGCCGTCGAGGTAGTTGCTGAATATCGTCCAGAGGCCGGGAATCTGCAGCAGGCCGCCCACGGCCGCCAGGACGGCGAGGATCGTCACCGGGGTCAGCATGTTTGCCGGCGCTTCGTGGGCGTGGCTATACAGCTCCCTCGGCCCGCGGAAGCGGCCACGGAACGTCATGTAAATGAGCCGGAAGGTATAGAAGGCCGTCAGGCCCGCCGTGATCAGGCCGAACAGGTAGAGCCAGAAGTTGCGCAGCAGCGCGTCACCCAGGATGGCGTCCTTGCTCCAGAAGCCGGAGACGGGGAACATGCCGGCCAGCGCCAGCCCGCCGATGATCATCGTCCAGTGCGTCGTCGGCAGCTTGCTGTGCAGACCACCCATCTTGCGCATATCCTGCTCGCCGATGTCCTCCCCCGGCCGGAGGAGGGCGTGGATGACGTTGCCGGCGGCGAGGAAGAGCAGCGCCTTGAAGAAGGCGTGGGTCATCAGGTGGAAGATCGCCGCGGAATAGCCGGCGACGCCGATGGCGAGGAACATGTAGCCGATCTGGCTGATAGTCGAGTAGGCCAGGACGCGCTTGAGGTCGGGCTGGACCAGGCCCATCGTCGCGGCGAAGAAGGCCGTGGCGACGCCGATCACGGCGACGGCCGCGCTGGCGACCGGGGCGTGCTGCAACAGCGGGTAGGATCGCGCCAGCAGGTAGACACCCGCGGTCACCATCGTCGCGGCGTGGATGAGCGCCGACACCGGCGTCGGACCCTCCATCGCGTCGGGCAACCAGGTGTAGAGCGGGATCTGGGCCGACTTGGCGGTGGCGGCAAAGAGGAAGAGCAGCGCGACGAACGTCGGGGTGGTGGACTGCAAATTGCCGACGCCGCCGAACACCTGGCTATAGCCTACCGAGCCCAATTGGGTGTACAGGACCACGATGCCGATCAGCAGGGCGACATCGCCGATCGCGTTCACCACGAAGGCCTTAATGCCCGCCAGCATGGCGGACCGCCGCCGGAACTCGAAGGAGATGAGGAGATAGGAGCAGAGGCCGACGCCCTCCCAGCCCACCAGCAGGAGCAGGTAGTTGCCGGCCGTCACCAGCAGCAGCATCGAGGCGACGAACAGGTTCAGGTAGACGAAGAACCGCCGGTACTCACCGGTCTGCTGCCGCTCGTCCGTCGTGTAGGCGGGGTGCCACATGTAGCCCGTGGAATAGACGTGGATCAGGAAGCTGACGCCCGAGACCACCAGGACCATCACCATACTGAGCGGATCGGCCAGGAAGGAGAGATCGACGTGCGTATCGGCGCTGCCGATCCAGACATAGGGCACGGACAACTGGAACTGGTCCTTGACGGCATACGTCCCCAGGTCCAGGAAGACGAAGATGCCGACGATGAAGGCGAGCAGGACGGACCCGCAGGCGATCGCGGCGACGGTCCGCTTGGAGAACGCCCCCCCGAAGATGGCGTTGATGGCGCAGCCGAGCAAGGGAAGGGCCACCACGAGCCACAAATAGCCGACCATTAATATTCCTTCCCACCCCAGCATCGGACCAGGGGATGAATCCCCTGGCTAACACGACGAAGCCCTTGCGGGGCTATCCGGAACTGCCAGCGGGGCGATGTCCGGCACGGTACGTGAACAGGGCAGCCCCGCAGGGGCTTCGTCGTGTTAGCCGGACCATTCATGGTCCGGTGCTCCTCCTGCACGTACACCACTAACCTTGCAGCGTATGTACGTCGTCCACGTCGACGGTGGTCCGTGACCGGAAGATCGTCACAATGATGGCCAGGCCGACCACGACTTCCGCCGCCGCCACGACCAGCACGAACAGGGCGATCACCTGACCATTCACCGAGCCCCAGAGTCGCGAGAAGGTAATCAGCGTCAGGTTGACCGAGTTCAGCATGAGCTCGATCGACATGAAGACGATCAGCGGGTTTTTCCGTGTCAGCACACCGGCGATGCCGACGGTGAACAGGATGGCGCCCAACACCAGGTAATCCGATAACGGCGTGCTCACGCCAGGATCCTCCGCTTCGCCAGCACGATGGCGCCCACAACCGCCACCAACAGCACGATCGTCGTCACTTCAAACGGCCAGAGGTAATTCGACGTAAAGATGGCCTGGCCGACTAACTGGGCATTGCCGATGCACGGCCCCTGCCCGGTACACGGCGCAGCCGAGGCCGACGCTAAATCCTTCGACGCCGGTAGGACGTTGCTGGTCAGCAGGAAACCGGCTTCCACCAGCAGGAGAATGGCGAGCAGACCGGCGATCCAGCGTTGGCCCGGCAAGCGATCGTCCACCTCTTCCCGTCCCGGGCTGAGCAAGGTCACCACGAAGAGGAAGAGCACCATGATGGCGCCGGCGTAGACGATGATCTGCACCACGCCGACGAACTCGGCGCCGAGCAAGATGTAGAGGACGGCCAGGCAGACCAGGGTCCCGGTAAGCGAGACCGCCGAATGGACGGAGCTGCGCAAGGTGATGACGCCCAGGCTGGCGATCACCGCCAGCACGGCGAAGATCCAGAAGATCACCTGTGCCATCTACAGCGCCCCCGTCGTCTGCGGCTCCGCCGCGCGCCCCTGGTCGGTCAAGCCTCGCTGGTAGCGCGGGCGGTCGTCCTTCGCCTTGCCGGGAAAGGGCACCAGCAGCCGCTCCTTTGTGTAGATGAAGTCGTCGCGATGGTAGTCGGCGATCTCGTACTGTTGGCCCAGCACGATCG
Organism: Chloroflexota bacterium; assembly: GCA_025980355.1. Taxonomy (GTDB): domain Bacteria; phylum Chloroflexota; class UBA4733; order UBA4733; family UBA4733; genus UBA4733. Next base: position 8,569 of record JAICXR010000097.1, read on the forward strand.
CCCCGGTCGGACAGGCCTCCTCGCAGTAGCCGCAGAAGATGCAGCGGATCATGTTGATCTCGTAGATCTTGGCGTAGCGTTCGCCGGGCGAATACCGCTCCGTCTCCGTGTTCTCGGCCGCGACGACGCGAATCGCCTTCGCCGGACAGGCGGCGGCGCAGAGGGAGCAGCCGATGCACTTCTCCAGGCCGTCCGGATAGCGCAGCAGCTTATGCAAGCCCCGGAAACGGCGCGCCATGGGCAAGCGTTGCTCGGGGTACTGGACCGTCACCGGCTTCCTGATGGCCCGCTTGAACGTGGTCTTGAACCCCGCGCCAAAGGCCCGGATATCATCCCAGATCGCGCCGATTCCGTTCGCCTCCTGAGCCACCTATCTTGCCTTTCCCCGTCGCGACGATCGAATGCCGCGATTATACCCAGCCAAAGGTCTGCCACAGGGCGTAAAAGAACGACGCCCAGAGCACATTCAGGATGCCCAGTGGCAATAGCACCAACCAGCCCAAACGCATCAAGCGGTCGTAGCGGATGCGAGGAAGGGTGGCCCGCAGCCACATGTAGCCGCACATGAAGAGGAACACCTTGAGGATGAACCAGACAAC
>JAICXR010000054.1 GCA_025980355.1 Chloroflexota bacterium
GGCCAAGGCCAACATGCTGCGCGTCATGACCCACGCGCCGACCGGCTGGTGCTTCGTCAACGATCCGGGTCGCTCCAACAATAGTGTGGGCCGCGATACCGCCTGGTTTGCCGATGGCGCGGATTGCCTGGTGCCCGAGTTTGCGCGGGAGTCACTCCTCGCCTACGTCCGTTTGCAGGAGAAGAACGGCAAGATCATTGAGTACTACGACATTCGGAACAATAAGACAGAAGACTATGGACTGAACATCAATGACAACACACCCTTGCTGATCCTCGCCCTCTGGCACCATTACACCACCACCGGCGACATGGAATTCCTCAAAGAGGTGTACCCCGCCGCCGCCAAGGCCGCCCGCTACATTGTCTCCCAGGAGAACGACCAGGGTCTGGTCTGGTGTACGGCAACCGGCACCTCCGATTGGGGGATCGTCGGCTGGCGCAACGTGATCAAGAACTACCGGCTCTCCGGGGCGACGACGGAAGTGAACTCGGAGTGTTACGCCGCCCTCCGCACCATGACGCACATGGCGCGGGTGCTGGGAAAACACCGGGAGAGCGCCGAATTCCAGGAAGAGGCCACCAAGCTCAAGGACGCGATCAACCAGCACCTCCGCAACCCGGCGAACGGGCTGTACTACCTGAACATCGACCTCGACGGCCAGCCGCGCAGCGACGTCACGTCCGACCTGGTCTTCCCGGTGATGTTCGGCGTCGCCGAGGGCGACACGGCGGCGGCCATCGTCGCCCGCCTGAGCCAGGAGGATTTCTGGACCTCCGCCGGCATCCGGACGACGCCGCGCGACGCCCCCAACTACAGCCCCGGACGGGAACCGGCCTACGGCCTGATGGGCGGCGTCTGGGTCGCTGTCGCGTTCTGGTACGCCCGTGCCGCCGCGCCCTACATGCCCGCCTTCACCGACCGGGCGCTCGCCATGAGTTTCCACAACTACTCGCGCGATCCGCGGCGCAGCAACACCGTGCCGGGGCAGTTCTCGGAGTGGCTGCACGGCGAGACGCTCGTGAATCAGGGCATGATGCTCTCCCCCTGGTTTCCGCCGCGCTATCTCTGGGCCGCCGTCGAGGGCGTCGCCGGCCTCAGCGTGGAAGGCGACACCGTCCGCTGCTGGCCGCGTCTGTCGCCCACCTGGAAGTGGCTGGGCGTGCAAAACCTGCCCTACCACGGCCGGCCCTTGACCTGGTTCGCCGCCCGCACGCCGGATGTGGTGATGTATTCCAACTTCCACTTCCAGGAATCCTCCCCCTACGTCGCCTACGAAACCGACATCAGCGAGCAGACCCATGTCCGCGGCGACAGCGCCTGCACGCTTGGTCTGCGGCAGGGCGCCGATCTCATGCTCTTCGTCGGCAACACCGAAGATCGTGCTATCACCACCGCCTTGCACGTCGATACCAAGCTGGGCGGTTCGTACCGCAAGCGTTCCTTCAACAGCCTGATCGGGCGCTGGCAGGAAGACGACGTCCTCTTGCCGGGCGAGCAGCTCAACCGGGGGATCGTTCTGGAACTGGAGCGCCAGGGCTTTGTGTTGCTGGACCTGCAACAGGAGCTGTAGCTCGCACCCGCTACGCCACCGCCATCGCCTCCATGCCGACCTGGAACGGCGTCAGCACTTCCGCGCCTTTGTCGCCGACGGTGACGACGTCGCAGTGGCGGAGGCCGCCGTACCCCTTGATATAGATCGCCGGCTCAATATTGAACGTCATACCGACCGCCAGGTGATCTGGCGAGGCGGGATGCAGGCGGGGCGGATACTCGGCGCTGATGGCGGAGAAGCCAACGTTGTGCCCCACGCCATGCGTAAATTCCTTGCCGAAGCCGCGCTCAGCGAGTACCCGCCGCGCCGCCGAATCGACATCCACGGCTGCGACGCCGGGCCGAATGGCGTCCAGCGCGGCGGCGCGGGCGGCGAAGACGGCCTCGTACATGGCTTGCTGTCGCGCGTCGGGCCGGCCGAGGCAGTAGGTGCGTGTGATGTCGGTCCAATAGCCATCAACATAAGAGTTACAGTGGACGAGCATGTAGTCGCCGGCTTGTAACTGGCGGGCGCGGCTGCGCGCATAGGCGCCACCGGCCAGGGCGGAATTGGGACCGGACATGCAAAAGACGAAGCCTCCAGCCCGCTGGACGCCCGACCGGGACAGCCCGTTGACGCTCAGCGGCGTCGCAAAGGCGGCGGCTACCGCCGCCTCACTCTGGCCGGCACGGATGGCCCGCGCGCCGATCGCAAATGCCTCTTCCGCGACCGAGCAGGCGAGGCGCACCTGCTCCAATTCTCCGCCCGTCAGGGATGAACGGAGCAGGGCGAGCGGCTCGCCCGCCTCGGTGAAGCTCGCCTGCGGTGCTGCCGTTCGCAGGACCGTCAGTAACGTCGCCTGAACGAGATACATGGCGACGTAGGACGACTGCACGTAGCAATGCTGATCCTCGTAGCCGATCCGTCCTCCTGCCAGGCCAAGATCCTGCAATAAGGTGCTCAACGGTTCGAGAACGGCCGCCGCCGGGCTGGTCAGGTGGGCGAGCGCGCCAGGTTGGTAGAGGCGCACGTCCGTCGCCCAGCTCCCCGTCGCCAGCCCGTGTTCGTCCTCCGGCGCCAGCACTGCGACGCGCCCATCGCGGGTGGCCACCGCCACCGCCGTCCCGACGACCGGCCAGTAGCCGGAGAGCAGCAGGACGTTGGTGGGCAGCGTACAGACGAGGGCGTCCAGCCGTGCGTCCTGGAGCGCCTCCCCGATGCGCGCGAGGCGCTCCGTTCCGCGTGCCATCGTCATTCTCCCTCTGCCCTAGCGCGGCGGTCGGTATTGTCCCAGGGCGTCGCGGGCAGCATCGAAGGCCGGAGCATAATCCCAGAGCGTCCCGTTTCGTTCCATCGCGTCCTTGATCACCAAACGCCTCCGCAGACTGCCGCGTATCTCCGCTTCGATGGTGTCCGGCGAGAATCGACCGAGAATCGCCGACCGCAACGACATCTCCGTCGCCCGGTGGGTCTGATCGCCCGCCAGGTTATGCCACTCACCCGGGTCGTCCTCCAGATCGAACAACTGTGGCGCCTCGCCGTGAATATAGATGTACTTGAACCGACCTTGCCGTGCCATGAAGCAGGTCGCCGCCATGTCCTCCACGTGCATCTCCGCATAAATCGTGCGCGACGACTCGGGGCGGCATTCCATGGCCTCGAGCAGACTGACGCCGTCCACGGGCAAGCGCGCCTCGGGGGGTACGCCGGCCAGGTCCAGGAGGGTCGGCAAGACATCCACCAGCGACACCGGCTCGGCGCAGACCGTCCCCTTATGCGCCTCGTCCGGGAAGCGCACGATCAGCGGCACGCGGCTGGAGTAGTCGTAGAAGCTGCGCTTTTGCACCATCCCCTTCTCGCCCAGCATGTCGCCGTGATCGCTGGCGAACATGACGACGGTGGTATCCCACAGTCCGGCTTGCTGCAGCGTGCCGACCAACTCGCCCACCTTGCGGTCAATGTACGTCACCATGGCGTAGTAGGCGCGACGTACCCGACGCAGGCTGTCCGGGTCGCACAGCTCGGGATAGCGCGCGACGCCGTGCTGGGCATTCAGCCAGCGGTCCATGACGCTGTAGGTCGCCTCCGGGTCCGCCGGGAATTGGGGTACGGCGATCTCCGCGCCGGCGTAGAGGTCCCAGAGATCCTGGGGCGGCCAGAAGGGGTCGTGCGGGTGGTGGTAGGAGACGCACAGGAAAAAGGGCTGCTCGGGCACACGGCCCTGGGCAGCACGCTCCAGTTGGGTGGCACCTTGCGCAAGCAGGTACTGCTGCGCGCGGAAGTGCGCCTCCTCGTCGTAGCCCAGGTGATGATGCCAGCGCCCGACGTGGATGCCGGAGCCGACGTAATTCCGTGCATGGTTCCCCGTGCCCCGGTCGGGATCGAACGTCTTCGGATCGCGCGTCCACACCCAGGGCGCCCGGTTCGCGACCCAGGTGAACTCTTCAGGGTAGATGTCGGTGGTGAGCCGGCGCTGGAAGCCGTGCAACTGGTCGGGGCCGACGAAGTGCATCTTGCCGGACAGGACGCTGTCGTACCCGGCACGGGAAAGGTAGTGGGCGACGGTGGGCAGATCGGCCGCGAAGAGCGCCGCGTTGTCGTAGACGCGGTTCGTTGAACTATAGGTGCCGGTCATCAAGCATGCTCGTGCCGGCGCACACACCGGCACGGGCGTATACGCCGCGTCAAAGCGCACCCCGCTCCTCACCAGGGCATCGAGAGCCGGTGTCCGCACGACCGGATGACCGTAGGCGCCGCAGAGCATGGGGATGAGCTGATCCGCCATGATCAGCAGGATATTCGGCTTCCGGCGTTGCTCGATCACGGAAGGTCCTCCTCTATGATACGAACCGGACCCGAGCGCCGCATGCCCGCCCCGGCCGTGTGCTCGTCGATGACCTGCCGCTCCGGCAGCCCACCCTCGGACCGTTCGCTCGCAGCGCCTGATGGCGCGGACACGCGAATGTACGGTTCACGCCTCGCCATCGAGCGGCGTCGGATGGGGAATGGCGGTCGGCGCCTGGCGGTGCTTGACCTCCGTGCGGTGCGCACTGCCGCGCTTGGAGAACTCGCCGATCTGCTTCAGCCCGCCCGGAAACCAGACGTCAAGCTGACGGCGCGCGATCTGGACGTGCAACACCTCGTCCGCCCAGTCGAAATCCTGGAACGTGGCCGCCAGCGCGTGCTTCGCCATGTCGCGGGCGAACTCCCATTCCTGGCGCTTGCCCGGCGGGTAGCGCATATTCTTGCCTTCGACCTCCAGGCCGAGGACGGCATACTGTTCCAGGGGCGGCGCTTCCATGGCGAAGACGCCTTCGTAGTCGCGCATCGGGATGGCGCTGCGCTCACCATAGGTGGCCTCGATGGCGGCCTCGCCGAAGAGCGAGTGGCGCATTTCGTCCCAGAGGTGGCGGGAAATATCCAGGGTAAAACTCCAGGGCATGTCGCCGGTCTCACATAAGACAATCGCGAGACCTTCGGCGACGTTGACCTCGCTCAAGCGGAGCGCCAGCATATAGTCGAGGCGCTCTGGCGCCTGTTCCAGCGGCGGTGCGACGAAGTCCCAGACGCGCGGCAGGCTGCCGTCGCGGGCCAGCGTGTGCTGGAGGCGATATGGCGGCAACGGTTCGAGCTCCGGCGGCTCATACCGGGGGCGGGCGCCATCGATACCGCCGGCGGCGGCCAGGAGCGCCCGCAGCCGTCCTTCCCACATGCGAGCCTCATCCCGATCGGCGGGGCTGCTGTCCAGCTCGGACAAGGCGGACGCCAGCAGGCGGGAATGGTCCTCCTCCTCTTGCAAGGTCTGGCGAGCGAGCCGCACACTGCCGTAATCCGCCAACTCGTTGGCGGTGGCGATATAGGCGGCATAGGCGCGGCGCAGCTCGGGTTGGAGGACGTTGGTCAGGGCCGTGAGGAACGGGTAGGTGCCGGGCAGGTGCTCCGCCGTGTCGAACAGCGCCGCCAGGGCCGCGTCGGGCACGGACTCCAACTTGCTCTTGTTCGTGCGCAGTTCCAGCGCGCGCTGCCGCCAGCCCTCGGCATGCAGTGCGTCTTCGTACTGAAAACGGGCGAGCAACGCCTTGATGTCGCGCTGTGGCAGGGTGACGACCCGGGACGCCTGCAGCCGCATGAGGCGCCGCTCGACGTAGGCGAACCGCAACAGCCGCGCCGACGCGTCGGCCACCGACAGGCCCGGAGCGTCGACCCGCCCCAACCCGGCATACCGATGAGGGGGCTGCTGCATCGTCGTCCCTTCGGTCCGCGCCGTCGCACCATTATAGGCCAGCGCCGGACGGGACCGACGGCATCGTCGTTGGAGTGCGCCGCCACCGTATGCGCAGCAAGAGGGCGGAGTAGGGGCGGCCCCCCGTGGCCGCCCTTTCGGCGCGACCACGACGTGCTACTTCTGCTGCGCCAGGAGATACTGCAACTTCGGTACGATTTTCTGCACCGCTTCCTGCGCCGTTTCCTGGCCCAGCCAGACGTGGCCCAGCTCCGGCTCCGTCACCTGGCTGATCGCCAGCCAGTCCATACCGCCGTGCGATGGCAGGACTCGGCCAATGGGGATGGTGTCATAGAACACCTGATTGCTCTGGGTCGACGGCGGGGTCGCCGCCAGAAAAGCGGCTTTGATCGCCGGGCTGTTCAGGGGCGGCACCGCATCGCCGCTGCTAATGTTGAGCTGCTCCCCTTGCGGCCCGGTCCAGACCTTGAGGAATTCCCAGGAAGCCTTGGCGTTCTTGGTGGTGGCCGACACCGCCGGCCCGGACTGGAGGGAGATGTTGGCGGCCACCTTGCCCTGGGGCAGGGGCAAGGCCTGCCAGTTGACGTCCTTGAGGGCCCGCAACTGGGGCACCGCCCAGCGCCCCATGGGCCACATGGCGATGTGGCCGCTGCCGAACCATTGGTAGATGGTCTGCTTGGAGTGGCTGAGGTCGTCGGAACGCAGGGCGACTTTCGACTTGTTCATGAGGTCCGCCAAAAACTGAATCGCGTCGACCGCCGGCGTCGCATCCAGGGTGACCTTGGTGTAGTCGCTCGTGAAGAGCGCGCCGCCGTTCTGCCAGACCCAGGGGATCCAGGAGGCGGTGAGCACGTAAGAGCCGTAATACGGCAGGTTGTTGCCGCCGCTCGCCGGTTGCGTCAGGGTCTGGGAGATTCGGGCGTAATCATCCCAGGTCCAGCCGGCTTTGGGGACGTCGACACCCGCCTGCTTGAACCGGTCCAGATTGGCCCAGACGACGTAAGGTGAGAAGTCTTTCGGCAGGCCGAACAGCTTCCCCTGGAACTTCGATTCGTCCAGCAGTTGCGGCCAGTACTGCTGGGTGACGGGGTCCTCGGCGGCCATCGAGTTCAGATTGTAGAAGGCACCCTTGACGGCAAAACTGGAGGCTTGTTCGGCGTTGATATAGAACACGTCGGGCATGGTGTCGGAGGCCATGAGGGTGAGCAGCTTCTTGATGTAGTCGCCCGGCTCGAACGCGGTAGTTGCCTGGTAGGTACCGGCGAAATTCTTGTTGAAGATGTCAGCGGCTTGCTTGACATCCGTCGCCTGGGCCTCGGCACCGCGCATGAGCACCTCGATCGTCGCCGGCGCCTTGCCGGCCACCGCCTGCGCCGTCGTGCTGGGGACGGCGCTGGTGGTCGCGGACGTTGCCGTCGTCGTGACGGCCGGCGCGGACGCGGTCGTGGCGGCGGGTGCCGATGTCGTCGCGGCCTGGCTGGTAGCCGTGGTCCCGGAGCCGTTGGCGGCGGCCAGCGTCGTCGCGGCGCCGGTGCTGGCGGTGCTCGGGGCGCCTCCAGCGCCGCAGGCGGTCAGCAATGCCCCCACCGCTGATCCTACGGCGCCCATAGCCGCCACCTGTAACAGTCGGCGACGACTCGCCATTGACGCTGTCGCCGGCGTTCCGGCCTGATAGCTGGCCATCGTCTGCTCCTTCGCTCCCTATCGTGCCCATAGTGCCGGTGACCGCGCCGCATGCTCGCCACGCCATCATGGTTCGTTGCTTGATGTGGCGTAATCATCGGGTGAACACGCCGACACCGCCCCCGGCCACGGTATCTTTGAATGGTAGCGTAGGGCCGGTATGGCGGGGAGACAATGGCCGTCCTTGACGTCTCCATATCTGCAATTGATCTTGCCACGCAGGGCGTCCTTAACCTCGGCGTCGTGACCTATCCCCCGCGTGGGGCCTACGGGCCGCGGGTGCAGCGCGACTACCAGTTGGTGGTGCTGTTGACCGGCGATCTCATCATCCGCATTGACGGGCAACCGCATCATCTGGCGCCGGGCCGGGTGGCGCTCCTGCGACCGGGTCACGAAGAGTTGTTCCAGTTTGCAGCCGAAGAGGAGAGCTGTCACTCCTGGGTGGCGTTGCAGCGCCCCGGACTGGCGGCCGCCGATCTTGGCCGGTTGGATCGGGCCCCATTTGCGCTGCCGATCTCTGACGCTATGGCTCGGCTCACCGATCTCGCGCTCGACTTGCGGGGCGGCTTTCCAAAAACCGGCGCCGTTGCCGCGGCGGTGGTTGAGGCAGCGTTCCTGCTCTATCTGACGGAAGCTGATGCCGCGCCGGACCCGGCGACGCCGCCTCCCCCGCATCCGGTGGTGGGCCTGGTTCAGGAGCACATCCGCCGGCATCTGGCGCAGCGCTTGACCCTGGGTGATCTCGCCAATGTCGTCAACCTCAGTCCGGAGTATCTGGTGCGCGTGTATAGCCGGCAGACTGGGACGACGCCGATGCGTTACCTGTGGCAGCAGCGTACCCAGCAAGGCATCTTCTTGCTCCGGCACACCGGCTTATCGGTCGGCGAGATCGCCCGGCATACCGGCTTCCGGACGCCCTACCACTTCGCACGGTTGGTCCGCAAACTCGCCGGGCAGTCGCCAACCGGCGTAAGGCGAGCGGTCTGGCGTCCGCACGATGAGCCAACGCTGGCGTAGCGCTAGTTCGGGTCTTTAAAGGCCGGGACTGCGGCCCCGAAGACGGCACTGCGGTGCGCCGGAGCCATCTCCAGGACGGCAGACTGGTCTTTGGGGCCACAAGTCCCGGCCCGATTTCGACGACGTGCATAGCGCCGCGGCTGACCCACGCTGGCTGTGATCCTGCTTCAGATGTTCAACCGCGTGAGCTTGCGGCGCCCTTCGACCGCCTCGCGGAGCTCCGCCAGCGCTGCCTCGAAAGGCGTCCAGTCGAATCCCGGCAGCGTGTCGACGGTGAGCCCACGAAGGGCTGCCGCGACCTGGTCGCCCTGATAAATGAGCTGCCGGTCGGTGGCGAAGAGCAAACTGAGGAGCGGCGTGGGCTGGCGGAATCGATTCCAGACGTGATCCGACCCGGGGGCGATCATGTTGCGGATCGCGTCGAGGCACTCATTCGTGGCGGCGCGTGCACGGTCGGCCCGGCGCATGGGCGCCACTATCGCCGGATCGGGAAATGGGTGCGCCGAGCTCGCGAGGGGCACGACCTCGCGTTGATATTGCACGACTAGATCGCGCAGGAGCGCGACCGTCGCCTCCAAGGGCTCTTGCGCCCGGCCGCGCACCAGCAGGTCGTCGGCTCGCAGACGCGCCGGCTTGGTATAGACGGCCGAGCCAAAGATCAGGTTAAAGAAATCGACGTCACTGGCCATGGCATCAGGCCTTCGGTGTCGACCCAACCATGGCGGCCGGCAAGATCGGGGTTCCGCCGATGGCGAACGGCGCGCCGACCGCCATGTTCGGCGCGGAAATGAGCCCTTGTTCGGCCATGAGGATCGCGGTGTAGTAGCGCACCGCGTCCAACTCGGACAGACCGAAGGCCCGGAGGGAGATGAGCTGCTTCATCCGAGCGTCGTTGGGGGAGACGAGGACCTTGACCTGGTTGAGCGTGATCCCATAGATCAACAGGAATTCCTGGAGGTTCTGGTGGACCTGCTCGGTCAACTCATGGATGTGCTCGTTGACCTGCTCCAGCGGCGTGACCTGCACGATCTGGTTAATCGCCTGCTCCACGACCGGCGCGGCGTAGGCGTTGAGATCGTCGCCGGTGAGCGCGTGGCCGGCAAAGGGCATATGCTGCACGAGCTTGACGGCGTCGTCGGTGGTGTCTACATGGACATAGTAGTCCACCATATACGCCAGTTCCGCCATCTCCTTGGAGAAGGCGACGCCCTTGGCGCTGAGCACGCTCTTCGCCCGGGAGATGTAGATCGCTTCATACTGCCAGGGGGAGTTCCCGCCGTAGAAGGCCTGCTGGATGCCGCCGATGATGGCCCGTTGGGGGGTTTCCACCGGGAACTGGCCGGTCTCGTAGACGTTGAGGATGGCACCGCGAGATTTGAGGATGCAGAAGTGGTTACTCTCCACCGTGAGCAGGGTGCCGTTCTGGATATCGTTACTGGGGTGGTGGTAGAGGAGCACCCCGGGCCCCATGACTTCAGTACCGTCGGCGTTCAAGGTACTGATGACGTTACGAAAAGGCATGTGGTCTCCTTCGGTTCCCGGTCGCACGACCGACGATTAACGGTAGCAAGCGAACTGTACCCGATGCCGCGGGCACCATCCGAAAGTCATGCCCCAGGATGGCGTGCCTATGGTATGCACAAGGTATCGGAGGTGTGTTGCATCGACGTTGTACCGGCCGTAAGTCTGGGGAAGGGCAGCAGGCACCAGAGCCGTCGTTATCCGAGCGGCAGGTACTCGCCGCGGCTACGCATCTGGGCAATCTGCTCGGCATACGGATAGCGTGATCGCGCCAACTCGGTAAGCTCGCGCGCCAAATCGTAGTCCACTCGGCGAACCTCGGCGACGCCGTCCGTAATCAGCAAGTACGAGGCGCGCCAGTCGCCGTCATAGGGCTGGCCGACGCTGCCGCTGTTCGCCAGGGTGAAGCCAGCAAGCTCGCGGACGCCGGGCCGGTGGATGTGGCCGTATACGACAACAGACGCCCCCTGGCTACCGTACTCCCGCTCCAGTTGTTCGGCCGGGGCTTCCAGCCGGGGAGCACCGTTCAGATTGTCTGGCGTGGCGTGAACCAGGAGGAGATTTCCTTGACGCCAAGCGAGCGGCAACTGTTGGAGCCACTGCGCACGCTTCGGCCCGAGTAACTGCGCCGTGGCGTCGGCGGTCGTTCGCTCCGAGAGGCGCATCGCGTCCGTACGCCAGAGCAACGCATCGGTGTTGCCGAGCACACCCGGCCAGCCGAAACGCCGAACGGTATCAACAACCTCCGCCGGTCGCGTGCCGCGGGTCACGAGATCGCCGCCGTGGAGAACAAGGTCGGGGCGTTGCCGCTCCAGGTCGGCCAGCACGGCTTCCAGCGCGGTCAGATTGCCGTGGATATCGGAGAGAATGGCGATGCGCACCGCTGGCGACCCTCCCCATCCTGACCGATCAGGCGATGCCCTTGTTGATGGCAGCCATCATGGTCTGGCACGCCCGCGCCAGGCCCGTCTTGACGTCCTCCTGGTTGGCGACAATAGCGGCCATTTCCTTTCTAGTACGACGGCCGGCCGACTTCCGAACGACGCTACTGGGCGATGTGTAGGTTCGCGGCGGCGGCGCGATCGAGCATCACGAGGACGTTCGGATGGGTCTGGAGCACCGACGCCGGGACATCGGTCGTGACCGGCCCCTCGATGGCGCGCGCCACGATCTCCGCCTTGTCGGCGCCGAGCGCCAGCAAAACGATGCGCCGCGATTGCAAGATGGTGCCGATGCCCATGGTGATGGCGAGTTCCGGCACCTGGTCGATGCCGCCGAACTCCGCCGCGTGCGCCGCCTTGCTGCTGGTCGTCAATTCGATGACGCGCGTCCGCGAGTCGAACGGCGTGCCCGGCTCGTTGAAGGCGATGTGCCCGTTCGCGCCGATCCCGACGATCGCCAGGTCGATGCCGCCCACGGCCGCGATCTCCCGTTCGTAGGCCCGGCATTCCTGCTCCAGGTTCGCGGCGTTGCCGTTGGGAATGTGCACCTTCGCCAAATCGATGTCGATATGCGAGAAGAGGTGCGCCATCATGTACGTTTCGAAGCTGGCGGGATGGTCGGCCGGCAGTCCCACAAACTCGTCCAGATTGAAGGTCCGGACGTCTACGAAGCTGATCTCCTCCTCGCGGCAGCGTCGGGATAGCTCGGCGTAGACGCCGATCGGCGTCTGGCCGGTCGGCAAGGCCAGCACGCTGCTGGAGCGGGCATGCAACTGGCGCTTCACCTGCACGGCGACGGCGCCGGCAAACTCGTCGGGCGATTGGGCGACGACGACGGTCGGGGCGGAACGGCGATCGGCGGGTTTCTCTGTCATTCTGTTCCTTGTTGCAGACTGCCGGCAGGGATAGTGACCGGCCCCAGGCCGGCCCGATCTGGCCGCCCCTGGCGTAGGTGCGGATCCAGGCCATCGACCGCCGTACGCAGCGCCGCAAGCGTGTCCCTGATGTGCCATTCGCGGCTGCCTTCCGGGAAGCGGATGGCGATGCCGTTGATCCCCGCCGCTACCAGCGCTTCCAGATCCTCCGCCACGATGCGGGAGGAGAGCAAGAGCGCGGGACCGCGAACCAGGCCCGCGGCGAGCGTCAGCCAGAGCAGGTCGTCGCCGGAAAGCCGGCCTTCCTCCTGGGTGTCGTGCAAGACGAACCCTTCCACGGCCAACCCGGCGGTCGCCCGCAGGCCGTCGAACGGCAGATGCTGGTCCAGCAA
>JAICXR010000429.1 GCA_025980355.1 Chloroflexota bacterium
CCTACGACGTCGCCGTCACGCCCAAGATGAGCGTGCTGGACGCGCTCTTCGACATCCTGGAGCGCCAGGACCCGACGCTGAGCTTTCGCTACTCCTGTCGTGCCCAGATGTGCGGTTCCTGCGCCATGCTCATCGACGGGCGGGAGGGTTTGGCCTGCGGTCGTCGCCTGGAGACGCTCGGGCCAACGGTCACCGTCGAGCCGCTGCGGCACTTGCCGCTGGTGAAAGACCTTGTCGTGGACATGGCGCCGTTCTTCGCCGGCTACGCCGCGGTCGACCCGACCTTTGCCGGCGGCGACACGGATGTGCCGGCGCTCATCCCACCGTCGTCGGGACTGCGCGCGGCCGTCGATCAGCACCTCGGCTGCATCTCCTGCGGCGCCTGCTACTCCGCCTGCCCGATCGTCGGCGCCAACCCGCGCTACGCCGGCCCGGCGGCGCTCAACCGCGTTTACACGCTGGTGGCCGACGTGCGAGACGAGGCCACGGCGCGCCGCCTCGCCCTCGTCTCGGGCGCCGACGGCATCTTCTCCTGTCGCTGCGCCGGTAACTGCGTCGACGTCTGTCCGGTCAATATCGCCCCCATGTTCGCCATCCAGCGCCTCCGCCGGCGCGCCGCCCAGCCATGAACGCGCCGGCACAACGGAGCCGCTTCGGTTACCCGCTGCTGAGTTGGTACTTCATGCGGGTCAGCGGCGTCCTCATGCTGGTGCTGGTGCTCGGCCACCTCGGCGTCATGCACTACCTGCACGCCCCCAGCCAGACCGACAGCGCCTTTGTCGCGGCGCGCTGGTCGCAACTGTTCTGGCTCACATTCGACTGGATGCTCTTGCTGGTGGCCCTGCTGCACGGTTTGGCCGGAGTGCAGGCCGTGCTCAACGACTATCTGCACCGGGCGCGCGCCCGCCGGGCCGTCGCGGCGGTGATCGGCCTCGTGGCCTTGCTCTTCTTCGGTCTCGGTTCCTCGGCCATCCTGAGCTTCGATCCGCAACGCCTGCAAAGCGGCCAGGGGCCGCTCTCGGCCCAAGCCTGGCTCGTTCCCGCGCTAGACCTGCTGCTGGCCGTGCTAGCGACGCTGACCTACCTGGCGGTGCTCGCCGTGCTGGTGGTGTTCGCGGCCCGGCGCCGGCGGGGCCTGCCGGTGGGCCCTTGGAGCTTCGCCGGCCAGTGGGCCTGGGCGCTCCACCGCCTGACCGGCCTCGCCATCGTCGCCTTCCTGCTGGTCCACATCCTGGACATCCTCTTGCTGCCACTGGCGCCGGACCTCTATAACCGGACCATCGCCAGCTACGCCAGCCCATATCTGATCCCGATGGAGATCGCCCTCGTGGGGGCGATCCTCTACCACGCCTTCAATGGCGTGCGCCTGATGCTGATCGAGTTCGGCTCCCGGTCGCTCAAGCTGCGCCAGGCCGGGCTGTTCTTCGGCGTCCTCGCAACCACCGCGATCCTCCTCCTGCCGAGCATCGTCGTCCTGCTACGTGCCGCGGGCTGAACGGACGAGGCGAGGCGGCGAAGAGGAAGCGGGGCGCTTGGCGGAGGGAAGCATCGGATAATGAACCTTCTCCTCCCGGGACGTCAGGGACTGCGGCGCTGGATGGCCGGCTGGTGGTCGAAATCGCGGTCATAGGAGTACAAGACCGTCTCCCCTGCTTCCTCCATCGCGGCGATAATCATGGCGTCACCAAAGTCGAGTCGAGTCTGAGCGAAAATGTCGAGGGCGCGTCGAACACTACGTCGCTGGGCAACGAGAAAGTGAGGCAGATCGACCAGGAAGGAGAGCGCCGAGGCCACCAGCGGACGATCGAGCGCGTAGAGTTGGCGAGACGTCAGGACGTAGACCGCATCGGCGATGACCGTGTCCGGACAGGCGAGCGACTGTCGTCCCTCCGCCACGGCGGCGAAGAGCGCCTGTGCCGCCTCCTGCTTCGCCGGATCATCGCCAGAAATCAAGCGGACGATGACATCGGTATCAACGAAGGGCGCGCTCACCTAATCCGCTCCTGCTTTGAATGCCAGCGTTCAACATGCGCCTGTTCCCGCATCTCGCTCGGAGTGAGCGGTACGTGGCGTTCCTGGCCCAGGCCGGCCAGATCGGCAACGCGCGCGAAGCGTGGCCTCACCAACTCGACCGTTCCATCATCACGCACAACGAAGTGCAGCCGCACACCGCGCTCAAGCTCCAGTTCCCGCCGCATCTCGGCCGGCAAGGTCAACTGGCCTTTGCTACTCAGGGTCACGGCGTATTCGCGTTTCATGACATCTCTCCTGTAAGGCGCACAGCGTCGTAAGACGAATGTACCACGGCTTACCGGCCACCGCGCCTACTCGGTTCGCCACTGCACCACAAACCGCCGTCGTTCCCCCGCGCCGAAGCTCGCGCTGAGCGCCGCCTGGTCGCGGCCCTCCAGCGAGCGCCGGCACTCCGGCACGGCCTGGCCGTCGATCCAGGCGCCGCGCAGGGCGCCGCCGTCGCGGTCCCACGGCAACATGACCGTGAGGCCGTCCACGGCCTGGGGGGCGTGCAGCGTGAAGTGCAGCCGGCCCTGGTCGGCGTCGAAGCGCCAACCTTCCAGTTCCACCAGCCGCCGGGCGTCGTTGAAGTGCAGCCAGGCGGCGTCCTGAATGCAGGGCACGTTCAACTTGCGGGCGTACCAGAGCATCGCCGACAGCCAGGGATGGGTGTGCATGCCCATCGGCCGCGTCGAATGCGGGTGGAAGTAGGGATGGTACACGGTGTGGTAGCGCCCGGCAGCGTCTTCCAGATAGCGGCGGGACACAGCGATCGCCTCCTCGATGGCATAGGCCGGCAGGTACGTTTTGTCCGTCAGCATGCCGTCGTCGGTGGTCAGCGTGCATTGCTCGTAGACGTCGATGACGCTGCCGTCCTCATCCATGAACTTCACCGGCAGGCCGCTCCCCGTGACGTAGCCGTCGCGGTGGTAGCGCCCGCCGAGGAAGTTGGCGTCCAGCCGCACGCCGTTCTCGTACAGGTAGGTGGCCATCTCTGTCCAGCCCGTCCAGATCACGTTATGCCCCCGGTAGCTGAGTGCGCCGTGGCCATAGCGTTCCCGAAAGGCGCCAAACTCCTGGTGCAACTGGCTTCGCATCTCGGTCAGCGACGGCGCGGGACCCGCCCAGGCGTGCTGGCCGAAGCTGTGGCCGCGGGCCCGCAGCTCCGCCTCCCATGCCGGCTCGACCACCGGGTAGTTGTCCAG
>JAICXR010000114.1 GCA_025980355.1 Chloroflexota bacterium
AGGAGGACGTTGATGTAGAGCGCGGTGCACTCCGCGACCGGCACAAAGTAGGTCGTCCCCGGTTGGTTGGCGGACCAGCGGTTGAAGGCGGGCACGAAGGGTGGCTGGCGGGGGATCTCCAGCCGTCTATCGGCGATAGGGACACGGCTGCGCTCGTAGAGCGCCAGGAACTGGCGCGCCCGCGCCGCCTCCACGAGCCCCGGGATGTCGCCACGCGGGAAGTCCTGGGGACGCTTGAGCAACCAGGTGCCGCCATCGTTCAGGACGAACATGGTCACGTCGTGCAGGGCGTCGGCGCTGGGCACTGTGCGGCCGATGAAGTGGGTCATGATGTTGCCGCCGCCGGTCTCCGGCACCTCACCGGCCTGGTAGGGGAGGTCGCCCAGGGCGTAGCCGGTGACGCCGCAGGCCGCGAAGGCCAGCGCCGCCTCCTCCCCCTGCGTCAAGGGCTGCGGCTGCTCGGCGCTGGCGTAGGCAAGGGGGCCGCCGTTCAGATGCAGTCCCTTGGCGAAGCGGCGCGAGCGGCGTTGCAACAGGGCATCGACCAGGGCAGAGCGGGACACCTGCTGTTCGAGGTCCGATGCCGGGGTCGCGGCGGTGCTCACCATGGGGCGGCCTCCTTCTTCGAGAACCAGGCAACGTGGTCGTACAACGAGCGGGCGGGCTAGCCGGCGAAGCTGTGGAACTCGCCGAGCGGGGTGGGCAGCACGGGGGTGAAGGGCTGGAAGGGGTAGCTCACGCCGGTGTCGAAGCCGGCCTTCGCCGCGGCGTCCTGGACGGCGAAGGGAGTCAGGGCGGCCACCGCCTGCCCGATCTCCGTCCAGCCCAGCGTGCGCTCGTAGCCATTGTTGTTGGGCGGATCGACGCTCTCCGCCACCCCCTGGATGCCGGTGATCGCTTCGATCGGGCCGCCGTCCGCGTCCGCCACGCCCGGCCCGACGACCCGGGCGAGGGTGCGATGGTCGCTCTCGATGCCCATGATGCGGGCGGCCGTCACCCGCAGTCGCCGCTGGGTGAAGTTGCGCACGCCCACGAGGTAGGCGGCGATGAAGGCGTCCTCGAGCGTGACCAGGACGTTGAGGGTGGTCTGGGCATTCGCGAACATGCCCTTGGGATAGTAGAAGCGCGTGAACGGGGAAGGCTGGCCGGTGACGCCCTGCTCCAGCAGGTAGTGTGACATCTCTTCCTGGCGGGCGGCCATCAGGTAGCCCTGGTCGTCCGAGGCAAGCCGCTGGAAGAATGGCGCCGTGCTGATGATATTGGAGTAGGTGGTAACGGCGAGGGCTTCGGCGATCTCGGCGGCGATCAAAATGGCACGATCGCCCGCGCCGAGTCCCCCGCGGGCGTCATCGTCTCCACTGTCGGCGTGGGCGGCCAGCGGTGTCGCGGCGGCCAGGGCGGCGCCGGCGAGCACGGAGCCCTTCAGAAACGCCTTCCGGCTGGTCAGGCCGGGGAACGCTAGTACAGGCATGGCAGCGAGTCCTCTCCATCGTCTCAACGGCGCGCACGGAACGCGCCGACAAGGCTAGGCTACCGACGCCGCCTGCTCATTTACCAGCCCAAAATCTGCTCATTCCCTGCTCACACCTGCCGCGGCCCGAGGGATGCCGGCGCACGCACCAATGTGCCGTGGCCAACCGTTGCCTTTATCCGGTCTGGGGGGGATGCTCCTCGTACTGCTTCAACTCGATGCCGTGGCCATCGGGGTCACGCAGGTACACCGCCATGCCCATGCCCTTCGCGCCCTGGCGGCGCACCGGCCCCTCGTAGACCTCCACGCCCTGGGCGCGCAGGTCGGCCGCCAGTTGCTCGGCGTCGCAGGGGGCGATCTCCAGGGCGAAATGGTTCATGCCGGCCTGTTGCGCCGGCGGCGGCACATAGGCCGGGCGCGGCATCAGGTCGACGATGGCCGGGCCGGCCTGGACCGAGACGAAGGTGATCTCCCCCGTCGCATTGCGGTCGCAGCGGCAGAGCGGCAGGTTCAGCACCTCCGTGTAGAAGCGAATCGAGCGTTCGATGTCGCGGCACTGGAGGTTGACGTGGTCGTAGCCCAGGGTCTCGAAGCGCGGCATCAGCGGTTGTCCTTTCACCAAAACGGAGCATGGCGCGAGAGCCGGGTTCGCGCCCCGGCCGTCAGTCCGGCCCCGGCGGCTCTTCCGTCGCGTAGCGCCCAAAGGCGCGGTAGCGGGCGTAGCGGCGTTCGGCCCAGTCGGTGCCGGCGGAGGTGAGGCGGGCGAACTCTTCCAGCAAGGCCCCCTGGAGGTAGGCGGTGGCGGCGACGGGGTCGCGCTGGGCGCCGCCGAGCGGTTCGGGGACGACACGGTCGACGAGGCCGAGTTGGCATAATTGTCGCGCCGTGCTCTGCATCTGCGCCGCCGCTTCCGGCGCCGCCGCCACGTCGCGCCAGAGCACCATGGCGCAGGCTTCCGGGGCGATCGTCGAGTAGGTGGCGTGCTCCAGCATCAAGACACGGTTGCCCATGGCGATGGCGATCGCCCCGCCGCTGTTCCCTTCGCCCAGGATGACGGTGAGGATCGGCACGCGCAGCTCGGCCATCGTGCGCAAGATCTCGGCGATGGCCCAGGACTGGCCGCGTTCCTCGTCGCCCTTGATGGAGCTGGCGCCGCTGGTGTCGACGAAGGTGAGTACCGGCAGGCCGAATTTGTCGGCCTGGCGCATCAACCGCTCGGCCTTGCGGTAGCCCTCGGGGTGGGGCATGCCGAAGTTCCGGGCGATGTTCTCCTTGGTGGAGCGGCCCTTCTGCTCGCCGATCAACAGCACGGAGCGCCCGGCGAACGTCGCCGGGCCGGCGACGATGGCGCCGTCGTCGCCGAAGTGACGGTCGCCGTGCAGTTCAACGAAGTCGCTGAACAGCACGCGGGCGTAGTCCAGGAAGCGGGGGCGTTGCGGATGGCGGCTGATCTGCACCTCTTGCCAGGGACTGAGCTGGCCGTAGAGTTCGCCGACGGTGAGGTCGTATTGCGCTTCCAACCTGGCGATCTGGGCGGCGGCGTCCGGCACTTTACCGGGATTGCTGCGTTGCAGCCGTTCGATGTTGGAGCGGATGTCGGCCAGCGGCTTCTCGAACTCCAGTTCATTGACCGTTCGGTTCATGCCGTCTGTGACCCTCTGCCCATCGTCCGTCCGGCGGCCAACAGCGCCCGGGCCGGTTCGGAGGCGAGATTGAGGCGGTAGTGGCGCAGCAGCGTCGCCACCGTCTGGCGCATCTCGCTGCGCGGCGTGATGGCGTCCAGCATGCCGTGCTCCAACATGAATTCGGCCCGTTGGGTCTCCTCCGGCAGTTTCACTTTGACGGCCTGGTTGACGCGGGGCCCGCTGAAGCCGATGCGCGCCCCCGGTTCGGCCAGGATGACGTCGCCCAGGCTGGCCCAGCTCGCCGTCGTGCCGCCGTAGGTCTGGTCGGCGAGGACCGAGATGTAGGGCACGCCGGCCCGGTCGAGGCGAGCCAACGCCGCGCTGGCCTTGGCCATCTGCATCAAGGACGTGGTGCCCTCGTGCAGGCGCATGCCGCCGGACTGGGAGACGATAATCAGGCCGCGCCGCTCGGCGGCGGCATGCTCGGCGGCCCGGGCGACCTTCTCGCCGGCCACGGCCCCCACGGTGCCGCCCAGGAACTCCATGACCATGATCCCCAGGATCACCGGGAGGCCCTCCAACGTCGCCCGCCCGGTGACCACCGCTTCCAGCGTGCCGGCGGCGGCCTCCGCCTCGGGCAAGCGCTGCGCGTAGCGTTTGCCGCGGATCGTGAAGTCGAGCGTGTCGACGGGGCGAAGGTCGTGTTCCACCTCCTGCCAGGAACCGGCGTCGGTCAGCAGGGCCACGCGCTGGTCGACGCTCAGGCGATGGTGATAGCCGCAGCGCGGACAGACCCGCCAGTTGGCGTCGAGGTCCTTGACGTACATCAGCTCGCGGCAGCCGTGGCACTTTTCCCACATGCCGTCGGGCAGTTTGTTCACCTCGTGCTTGTCGAGTGTCTTGAAGCGTTCGCCTCGTGCCCGGCGAATGAGGTCCATCCGCTGCCCCCTATCCTAGTGCGTGCTTGGTATCCCGCTCCAGGAGGAGCGGGAAGGCGTCGAGGCAGTACTGCGCGCCGGAGACGACCGTGAGCAGCACGGCCACCCACATCAAGCCCGTGGCGATCTGTGCGTACGGTTCCACGCCGGTGATGATACCGGCAAGGGCGATCAACGTCACCAGGGTCTTCAGTTTGCCCCCGGCGCGGGCCGGGATGACCAGCCCGCGCGCCGCGGCGTAGCTGCGCAGGCCGGTGACGATGAACTCGCGGAAGATGACGATGATGGCGATCCAGACGAAATAGCGCGGTTCCAGGCTCACGAGCGCCACGAGCAGGGCGGAGACGAGCACCTTGTCGGCGGTGAGGTCCAGGAAGACGCCGAGGTCGGAGTTCAGGCCCTGCTTGCGCGCCAGGTAGCCGTCGAAGAAGTCCGTCATCGCCGCGGCGACGAAGATGCCGGCGGCGATCAGGTGGTCGCCGACGCCCGCGCCGGGACGGAACAGGAAGAACAGGATGAAGGGCAGCAGCAGCGCCCGCGACAGACTGAGGGCATTCGGGAGATTCACACCGCCTCGCCGACCAGATCGTGCGTGGTGCTCTCGGTGATACGGACCTTCACCATGCTGCCGACCCGGTGGCGACCGCGAACGAGCACCGTACCATCCACTTCCGGGGCGTCGCGGTAGGAACGGCCGATGCTCACCATGCCGGCGGCGCGGCGGCGCTTCGCCGGCGCCGCGTCCTGGGCGCCTTCGATCAGGACGTCCAGCGTCGTGCCGACCAGGGCGGCCTGGAGCTGCGCCGAAATCTCCTCCTGGGCCTCCATCAAGCGCTGGCGGCGCCGCTGCCGGGTGCGCTCCGCCACCTGCCGTTCCATGCCGGCGCCGGGCGTGCCGTCCTCCGGCGAGTAGGTGAAGACGCCGGCGCGGTCGAAACGCATCTTCTGCAGCCAGGCCAGCAGGAAGTCGAACTCGGCGCTACTCTCGCCGGGGAAGCCGACCATGAAGGTGGTGCGCACGGCGGCGCCGGGGATCCGCTCCCGGAACCGGGCGATCAGCTCCTCCGTCCGCCCGATCAGGTGGCCCCGGCGCATCCGCTTCAGGACGTCGGGGTGGGCGTGCTGCATGGGGATGTCGATGTAGGGACAGAAGGTCGGCACCTGGGCGATGCGGTCGATCATCCTGGCCGTCAGGCGGTCGGGGTGGATGTACATCACCCGCACCCAGGGGATCGCCGGCACTTCGGCGGCCAGGGTCTCCAGGAGCAGCGGCAGTGAGGTGTCGTCGCGCTGGTCCAGCCCGTAGGCCGTCGAGTCCTGCGACACCAGGATCAGCTCCTTGACGCCACTCGCCGCCAGTTGGCGCGCCTCGTCCACGATCCGCGCCAGCGGCTTACTGCGGTAGAGCCCCTTCATGATCGGGATGGCGCAGAAGGTGCAGCCGTAGTTGCAGCCTTCGGAGATCTTGATGTAGGCGCTGGGGGCATGGACGCGCCGGGCCGTCGTCGGCCACTGGTTGAGCACGGGAAGGCTGGCCGGGAAGCGCAGCAGGGACCCCAGTTCGCTCGCGTCTTGCTGCCGCACCGGTGTGTCGGTCGCCTCGGCCAGCAGCCCGGGGAGGGTGCGCCAGGCGTCGACGCCGACGACGGTATCCACCTCCGGCAGGTCCCGCGCGATCTCGTCCGAGTAGCGCTGGGAGAGGCAGCCGGCGGCGATCAGTTGCTGGCCCTGGCGCTTCTGCTGGCCGAGCTCCAGCAGCCGGTCGATCGACTCCTGCTTGGCGACGTCGATGAAGCCGCAGGTGTTGACGATCATGACATCGGCGGCGCTGGCGCGATCCACCGGGACGTGGCCGGCGCCGCGCAAGGCCTGATCCAGCGCCTCGGAATCGACGGTGTTCTTCGGGCAGCCGCGAGTATCAATGTAAAAGCGCACGCACTGGACCTTCAGCTAGCGATAGTTGATGAACTGCAGCGCGACGTCGTAGCCCTTTTCTTGCTCGCGCAAGCCCTGGATCACGGTCTGCAGCTCGTCTTTACTCTTGGCGCTCACCCGCACCGCGTCGCCCTGGATCGCCGGTTTGGCCTTGGGATGCTTGTCGCGAATGTATTTGCTGATCTGGCGGGCGAGGTCGGAGGAGATACCCTGCACCAGCTTGACGTGCTGCCGCACCTTGGCCCCGGAGGCGTCTTCCGGCTTTTCCCATTGCAAGATCTTCAAGGGCAGGCTGCGGCGCACCAGCTTGCTCTGGATGACGTCTTTGATCGCCGTCAGCTTGGATTCGTTCTCGGCGAGGATGACGATCTCCTGTCCCTCCAGGTTGATTTCGAAGGGGCTGTTCTTGAAGTCGAAGCGCGTCCCCAACTCGCGCCGGGTCTGGTCCAGCGCATTGACCAGTTCCTGGCGGTCGAACTGCGACACGACATCGAAGGAATACTCTGCCGGCATGGGTACCCTCTATCCTAGCCCGGGCCGATAGGTCCGTTCGACGACCTGCCCCGGCTGCCCGACGACGCCCTCTGCCTGGCCGTTGACGGTCGCGCTGACGCCCCCGGCATTGCCATAGCGGACGGTAATGAACTTCGTACCGTCCCACGTTTTCGTCGTTCCTGGTAACAGTGTACCTTCAAACGCGATCTGGCCGTCTACCGTCACCCGGAGCCAGCTATCGCTGGAGGCGCGGAGCGAGAGGACCACCGGTGCCGCCTGGGTGGGCGTGGGTTTCGGTGTCGGCGAGGGCGGCGGTGGGGCCGCCGTCGCGGTCGCTCGGACGGGCGCGGCGGTCGGCGCCGCCGTCGGCTTCGCGACGACGGCCGCACCCGTCGCCGTCGTCAGCGCCGTTGGCGATGGCGGTAAGGTCGGGATGGGCGTGACCGTCGGGAACGGGATGGCCGTCGCGGCGAGGGTCACCGGGGTGGGCGAGGGCGCGGCCGCGAAGACGCTGGTGGAGCGGGAGGCGGTGAACTCGCTGTATTGGCGGAAGATGAAGGCGATGAAGGCGACCAGCAGCACCAGCACCAGCGCCCCGGCCAGGGCGCGCGGGTTCGGGCCGCGCCAGACCGGCGTCGAGATCTGCTGCGGTGGGCGGCGGTGTGGTGGCTGGAAGGAGCCGCTTTGCTGTTCCAGCGCGCCGATCAGCTCCTCGGCGTCCAGCCCCAGGAAGGTTGCATAGTTGCGAAGGAAGCCGCGCACGTAGACCGGGGCCGGCAGGTCGGCGAAGCGTTCGTCCTCCAGCGCCCGGATGTAGGCGGCGCGGATCCGCGTGCCCTGGGCAACGTCCTCGATCGACAGGCCGCGGGCTTCCCGCGCTTCGCGTAATTGTTGACCCAGTTCCGCCACCGCCTCGCCTCCATCGCGGCGAACCCGCGTAGCCGCGCTATTCTACCGACGTACTCCCGGCCGGTCAACGCCAGTAGGCCGCCAGACCGGGGACCATCCGGTGGGAGATCGGCCCTCCTGGTATCCTGCCGGTATGCTAGCGCTCTTCCACGGCAGCGACGCCGCCCTCTGTGACGAGCAGGTCGCGCGCGTGGTGGCGGCCGCCAGGGAGGCCGACCCTGCGGTCGAGGTGAGCCGGTTCGACGGCGAGGCGGTGAGCGCGCAGGCCCTGCAGGGGGCGCTCACCACGTTCTCCCTCTTTTCGGCCGCCCGGCTCGTCGTCGTGGACGGCATAGCCGCCCGTTTCCAGAAGGACGAAGGCTTGCGCACGGCGCTCGGCGCGGCGCTGGCGGCGTTGCCGGGTGGCCTGGACGTGGTCTTCCGGGAGACGCGCGACCTCGGCGCGACGCATCCCCTGGCGCACGCCGTGCGGGCGGCCGGCGGCGAGGTGACGGCTTGCGGCCAGCTCACCAGGCGCGACTTTCCCGGCAAAGTGTTGAAGGTCGCCGCCGAGCTGCAGATCGCCATCACGCCGGAGGCGGCGGCGATGCTGGCGGACCGTTGCTTCGTGGAGCTCGAGGTGGACGGCCGGAAACGCTTCGGCCCGGATCTGACGAAGGCGCGCACGGAGCTGCAAAAGCTGGCGACCTTCGTCGGCGCCGGGCGCACTATCGAGAAGCGGGTCGTCGCGGCGCTGGTGGATGAACCGTTCGAAGCGGTATTCGCCTTCACCGACGCCCTGGCCGCGCGCCAGCTCGCCCGCGCCAACGCCCTGCTCGATCAGTTGCTCGCCCGTGGCGAGGTGCCGCAGATCGTGTTCGCCAACGTCGTCCGCCAGTTCCGCCTGCTGCTGCTCTGTGCTGCCGGCCAGCGCGAGCGCGGCGAGACGGAGTTCCTCCGACGGGGCGAGTTCCATCTGCGCGATTTCCAACTGCGCAACCTGGAACGCCAGGTCGACGCCTTCCCCTTGCCCCGGTTGCACCAGATCTTCGACCTGCTGCTGCGCACCGACGAAGCGATCAAGACGGGCCGGCTGGACGCCGATGCCGCCCTGCGGCTCCTCTGCGCCAGCATCTGTTCCGGGGCGGACCTGCTCCCGGAGCCGGACTGAACCTACGCCCACACCGCGCTTAGTGC
Organism: Chloroflexota bacterium; assembly: GCA_025980355.1. Classification (GTDB taxonomy): domain Bacteria; phylum Chloroflexota; class UBA4733; order UBA4733; family UBA4733; genus UBA4733. The sequence continues at coordinate 8,550 of JAICXR010000114.1, forward strand.
GATATTCGCCGCCCGGCGGCCGGGGTCTGC
>JAICXR010000298.1 GCA_025980355.1 Chloroflexota bacterium
CGAAGACATCGCGGTCGTTGGGTATGACGACATCGCCCAAGCCGCGTTTACCGGACCACCCCTCACCACGGTCGCCGTGCCCAAGTATGAGATCGGGCATCGGGCGGTGGAGATGCTCTTGGAACGCATTCAGGACCCAAGCCTGCCCCCGCGTCGGGTGGAACTCCCGCATCGGCTCATCGTGCGAGCCTCAGCCTAGCCGCAATGGAACGACAGCACCGCCATGACCGTTGAAACAGCGCGATTCCCCGCCGACTACGCCGAGCGCGTCTACGCCGGCATCCTCGGCAAGATCATCGGCGTCTATCTCGGGCGGCCGGTTGAGGGCTGGGGCTACGAGCGGATCAGTCGCGACCTGGGCGAGATCACCTATTACGTGCACGATCGCCTGAAGCGCCCCCTGGTGGTCGCCGACGACGACATCAGCGGCACCTTCACCTTCGTTCGCGCCATGGCCGACTACGGCGACGATGCCGGTCTCACGCCGGCCCAGATCGGCCAGACCTGGCTGAACTACTTGGTGGAACAGAAGACGGTCCTCTGGTGGGGCGGCATGGGCAATTCCACCGAACACACGGCCTACCTCCGCCTGAAACGCGGCATCGCGGCCCCGGAGAGCGGCGCGATCGCCACCAATGGCAAAGTGGTGGCCGAACAGATCGGCGCCCAGATCTTCATCGACGGCTGGGCCATGCTCTTCCCCGGCGACCCGGAGCGCGCCGCCGACTTCGCCCGCCGCGCCGGCAGCGTCAGCCACGACGGCGAGGCCGTCTTCGCCGCCCAGGTGATCGCCGCCATGGAGGCGCTGGCCTTTGTCGAGTCGGACATCGACCGGCTGACGGACGAGGCGCTGCGGCTGATCCCGCGCGACGCCATCGTGTACCGCCTGATCGAGGACGTGCGTTCCTGGAAGCATCAGGACGGCGACTGGCGGCGCACCCGCGAACGGATAGACGAGCGCTACGGCTACCACCGCTACGGCGGCAACTGCCACGTGCTGCCCAATCACGCGCTCATCCACCTCGGGCTGCAGTACGGGGAGGACGACTTCGGCCGCGCCTTGATGATCACCAACACGAGCGGCTGGGACACCGACTGCAACAGCGGCAATCTCGGTTGCCTGCTCGGTATCCGCGGCGGGCTCGCGGTGTTCGCCGGCGACCGCGACTGGCGCGGGCCGGTGGCCGACCGGATTCTCATCAGTTCCGCCGATGGCGGCCGCGCCGTCACCGACGCGGTCATCGAGGCGGGCCACCTGGTGGAAGCCGCCCACCGGCTTCGGGGACTGGACACCCCCGCGCCGAAAGGGGGCGCCCGCTACCACTTCTCCTTCCCGGGCAGCGTGCAAGGCTGGCGAAGTAGCGCCATTCCCGGTCCCGCCGCCGGCGAAGCGGCCGTGATCCACCTCGAAAACGTGACGGGGCAGGGCGCGGCCGGCGACCGCAGCCTTGCCATTCGGGTGGAGCGGTTCGACTCTGACCACCACGCCAGGGTGGCGACGGCCACCTTCGTGCCGCCGGAGGCGCTGAGCGCCAGCGGCTATCACCTGGAGGCCTCCCCAAGCCTGTACGGCGGGCAGACGATCCGCGCCCGAGTCACGGCGGCGGCGGATTTCGCGGAGGACGGAACGGTTGCGCTCTACGTCGGCCGCTACGGCGAGGGCGAGGTGCCCGCGCCGAGCCAGGAATTCCTGGTCGGTGCGTCCAGGCCGCTTGCTCCGGGCGAAGGAGCGCTCTTGGAATGGACGCTCCCGCCAGGCGACGGCCGCCCGATCTTCCAGGTCGGCCTGGATATCGGCTCCGCGGCGGGCCAACCCGAACGGTCGGGCGGCACCCTGTACCTCGACTGGCTCGACTGGTCCGGCCAGCCGAGGGTCACCTGGAAGACGCCGAACGGCGCGTTACCGGCGAGCCGACGCGCCTGGGTCGACGCGCTCTCCCTCCTGACCAGGCGGCACGGCAGCATGTACACCCTGATCGCCAATGAGGGCCGGGGCGTGGCGATCACCGGGCGGCGGGAATGGGCGGACTACACCGTCGGCGCGACCGTTCGACCGCACATGGCCACGGCGATCGGCCTGGCCGGCCACGTCCAGGGCCTGGAGCGGTATTACGCCCTGGTGCTCCACGACGACGGTGCCTTGCGCTTGCTGAAGCGCGGTCCCGGCGCCGCCGGCAGCTCGGCGGAAACGGTGCTGGCCGAACGTCCCGAGCGGTGGGAACTGGACCGGCCGTATCGTTTCGAACTGCAGTTCCGCGCCGGCACGATCAATGCCCGACTTGACGGGGAGCTTGTTTTCAGCGTCACCGATCGCGACCAACCGCTGTCCGACGGCGCCATCGGCTTGCTGGTGGTTGCGGGGCGAGCCGACGTCGACGCGGTCGAGGTCGGCTAAGCGCGCCCCAAGCTCATGCTGGCCCGCTTCTTGCGGCGGTTGCTCGCATGAGTCACCAGGCGGTATTCCCCGCCGATGACGGAGCGCAGGAACAGGGTGCGACGTGGCGCAACCGATCGTTGAGCTGTTCGAGCGGCGCGTGGCGGCGGAACTCGCCATCGGCGCCCTCGCCGGGCGGAGCGTGCGCCGCGACCAGATTAGCCTGGTCCGGCGCGATTGGGCGGAGGTGGGCGACTCGCCGCACGACGCGGGGGCGGGCCTGGGCGGACTGGGCGTCTTGCTCGTCGGCGTCGCCCCGCGAACCATCGCGGAGATCGGCACGGTCCTCGCCGTGGGGCCGCTGGCCGCCATCATGGATAGCCCGTGCCGGCTCCCGAGCGCCGCCGGTGGCGAGTTGCGCGGCGCGCTGCTCCATATCGGGTGTACCACCAGCGAAGCCAGCGCCTACATCGACGGCGTACGGCGAGGGGGGACACTGGTCGCGGTACATGGCGCGGCCTGGGCGGTCGAAGTCCGGGCGGTCACGTGCCGGGCCACGGCAGCCAAAGCGTAGAGGAGGTGGGTGATGGAGGCGGTGCCGCTCCCGACGTTCCTGCAGATCGAGCCGGTCGGGCAGTGCAATCTGCGCTGCCAGATGTGCCCGATCCTCTTCCGCAAGGACGGGCCGCCGCACGGGCCACCCGCCTTTATGCCGTTTGCCGACTTCACCGGTCTGCTCGACCAGTTCCCCGCCGTGCGCGAGTTGCAGTTACAGGGGCTGGGCGAGCCCATGATGCACCCGCGTTTCTTCGATATGGTGCGCTACGCCACGGAGCGCGGCATCCAGGTCAGCACCAATTCCAACCTGTCCCTCCTCAACGCCCGCCGCGCCGCCATGGCGGTGGACAGCGGCCTGGACTGGCTGCACGTCTCCATCGACGGCGCCACCGCCGCCACCTACGAGCGCATCCGCGTGCGCGCCCATTTCGACCGCCTGCTCGCCAACCTGGGGCACCTCGCCGCGGCGAAGCGGCAGGCCGGCAGCGCTCTGCCCCACGTGCGGCTCGTGGTCGTCGTCATGCGCCAGAATCTCGCCGAGTTGCCGGACCTGGTCCGGCTGGCGCACCACTGGTCGATGGAGGCGATCTTCGTGCAGCACCTGGCCCACGACTTCGCCGAATCCAGCCTGCCGGCGGACTACCTCCCCATGCGCGAATTCGTGCAAGCCCAGACGCTCTTGGAAGAGTCGCCGGAGCGGATCGCCCACTACTTCGGCGAGGCTCGCCGGGTCGCCGAGGAGCTGGGGGTGCCGCTCCGGCTGCCCCGCACCCGGCCGCGCCTGCACCCGCCGGGCACGCCGGGGAGGACCCGTTGCGACTGGCCCTGGAACGGCGCCTACCTCAGCTATCAGGGCTATGCCATGCCGTGCTGCATGGTGGCGACGCCCGACCGCAGCAACTTCGGCAATATGACGGCCCACGGCGTCCGCGAGATCTGGGACGGAGCAGCCTACCAAACGTTCCGCCAGCAGCTCGCCTCCGAGGAGCCGCCGGAGATCTGCCGGACCTGCTCGGTCTACGCCGGCACGTTCTGACGGTGGACCGGCCAATGCGGCGGTTGAACTGGGGCTGCGGGCCGCAGCCGGCGCCCGGCTGGCTCAACAGCGACCTCCTGACGGCGCCGGGCATCGACCTCAGCGGCGATATCCGCGACGGGCTGCCGCTGGACGCCGGGAGCATCTGCTACATCACCAGCATCCACGCCTTGCAATCGCTGCCGTACCTCGACGTCGTGCCGGCATTGCGGGAACTGTTGCGGGTGCTCAAGCCCGGCGGCGTGCTGCGCCTGGCCCTGCCGGACCTGGAACGCGGCCTGGACGCCTATCGCCGCAACGACCCGGCCTACTTCTACATCCCGGATGACGAGAGCGCCACGATCTCCGGCAAACTGATCGTGCAGATGACCTGGTATGGGTCGAACCGGATGCTGTTCACCTACGAGTTCGCGCGGGAACTGCTGCTGCGCGCCGGCTTCCGGCGGGTGACGCGCTGCGCCTATCGCGTCACGGCCAGCCGGTTCCCGGAGATCGTGGAGCTCGACAATCGTGAGCGGGAGAGCCTCTTTGTCGAGGCCGAGAAGGGAGGGGTATGACAGACCAGGCTACCCTGATCGAGCGCCCGACCCTGGCGGTCGGGTCGCCGGTCCTCGTCATTTCGCCCCACCTCGACGACGCGGTCTTCGGCTGCGGCGAGCTGCTGGCGGCCTGCCCCGGCTCGGTCGTCGTGACGGTCATGGCAGGGCGTCCGGCGCAATACGCCGAATGCACGCCCTGGGATGCGCTGGCCGGCTTCGGCGACGGCGACGATGTGGTCGCCGCCCGGCGGGATGAGGACCGCGCCGCCCTGGCGCTGCTCGCCGGGCGACCCGTCTGGCTGGACTTCCTCGACAGCCAGTACCGCAATTCGCCCGCGGTCGAGGCGGTCGCCGTGGCCCTGGAGGCGGCCATCGTGGAGTGTGGCCTCGAGAC
>JAICXR010000467.1 GCA_025980355.1 Chloroflexota bacterium
AAGACCCAACGGTTTTCGCCGGCCGGCTCCTGACCACCCTGGGGTTGCCCGATCGACCGCTAGTTTCCGCCGGGGGCTGGTCCAATCGCGTCTGGTTGGCGCCGGCCCATGTTGTTCGCCTCTCCTCGGGTCGCTTCCGCGATGCTTTCGCGCACGAGGCTGCCGTGATCGGGATGCTGCCGCCGGCGATCCCCACGGCGCGGGTGCTTGGCCATGGTGGAGTCGGGCCGCGGGAATGGCTCGTGCAGCAACGCTTGCCGGGACAGCCGCTCGCCCAGGTCTGGCCTGCGCTGAGCACGCCGCAACGGCGCGACGCCGTGCGACAGTTGGGGACCCTCCTGCGGGTACTCCATCGCGTCCCGCTGCCCGCCGGCTTTGCAAACCCCTGGCTCAGCGCCGCGCTCGCGCCTGGCGGGCAGCCCCGCGATGCCTATCACGCACCACCGTCCCGGTACGAGCTGTTGCTCGCCGCCGCTCACGTTCCCGGCGTCGATACGGCGTTCCTGGAGGACCTCCGCGCGTTCATCGCGGAACGGCTGCCGGCCTTCGATGGCCTTCCGGCCGTGCTGGTGCATGGCGACATCCACTTTTACAACCTGCTCTGGCACGGCGGCCGGCTCAGCGGCCTGCTGGACTTTGAGGGCGCCCAGCCGGCGGTGGCGGACCAGGAGTTGGATACCCTCCTGCGTTTCTGTCGCCAGCCGGCGCTCTATCGCGGCCCTGGCGACCCAACGGTCCTGGTCGGCGCCGATTTGGCGGCGATCCCGGACTGGCTGGCCGAAACCTATCCCGAGCTGTTCGCCGTTCCCGGCCTGACGGCGCGGCTGGGGGTCTACGACGCCCTCTGGCACCTCGTGCAACTGCACCACTTCCCGCTGGACGGCGGGCGGCACGACCCGTTGGGCCACTTGAAGGCGCTCCTCGCCGCGGGCGGCGATTCGGCAAGGACCTGACGGCGCCGACTTTCCGCCCCTGGTATATACTCCGTCCTACCGCCTGAACGCCGTGCCGTCTTTCCCCGTAAGTGAGCAAAGACATGCCCGGTGTTATTGGTCAGGCGGGCGTCGTTTCGTCAGAGTGGAGGGATCATGCGTTACCAGCCATCGCACCGTCTCAGTCGCCGAGCCGCCCTGGCCCGCGCCGGGAGCCTGGCATCCGGCGCCGCCGTGGTCCTCCTGGCTGCCGCCTGCGGGGGCACCACCGCCCCGGTCGCCAGTGCCACTGGCAGCTCGACCGCCGCTGCCACCTCGGTCGCGCCAGGGACTACTGCCGCCAGTACCACCGCCACCGCCGCCACCAGCGCCACCACGTTGGCCTCGGCCGCCACCGCCGCGGCATCCACGACGACCGCGTCCGCGGCGAGCGCGCCGGCCGCCGGAACGACGACGATCGACTTCCTGGGCCGGCCCGGCCCGACCGGGCACACCGGCTGGTATATGGACGTGGCACCCAAGTTCGAGGCCATGCATCCCGGCTGGAAGATGAACTTCATCGCGCCCAGCGGCTCCGTGACCGTGTCGGAAAAGTTCACCGTGCTGGAGGCGGGCGGCACGCCGCCCGATGCCGTCTGGTTCGGCGTAATCAGCGACGGCGGCAACGGCCCCATGGTGCAGGGCCTCTATCGGGTGATGGACGACCTCATCGCCCGCGACAAGTTCGACAAGTCGGCCTATTTCCCGGCGTCCCTTGCGCTGTTCCAGATGAACGGCAAGCAGTACGGCATCCCCGTCCTCGCCCACTACGGCTGCAACATCCTCTACATCAACCAGGACATGGTGCAAAAGGCGCAGGTCCAGATCCCGATCGACACCGCCAGTTGGGACACCACGGGCTTGATCACCGCCGCCCAGCAGCTCACGAAGGCGGACCAGGATACGTGGGGCTGGTGGCCGTCGCTGGGTCTGGAGGAGTGCGGCACCGCCTGGTTGCGGGTCTTCGGCGGCGACTTCTTCACGCCCGATGGCACGAAGACGGTCATCGACAGCAGCGCATCGACCGATGCGCTCCAATATCTCGCCGATTCCCAGTTCAAATACAAGACGATCAACAGCCTCACCCGCACCGGCGGCCCGACCGCCCTCTTCGAGGCCGGCAAGCTGGCGATCCTGCAGTCCACGCCCGGCCTGGTCGCGGAATACAGCAAGGCCGGCCAGACGCGGGTGAAGTTCCAGTGGGCCGCCACCGTGATGCCGAAAGGGCCGACCGGCAAGTACGGCACACAGGACTCCGGCGCCGGCCAGGGCATCGCCACCGGGGCGAAGCACATGGATGCGGCCTGGGAGTGGGTGAAGTTCATCACGAACAAGGAGAACGGCGTCTTGCAGGTGCAAGGCGGCGCCGGCAGCCCCGGTGCCCGGCCCGACGTGTGGGCCGATCCCCGCCTCACCGGCTTCAACCACATCTACGCGCTGCTGACGAAGATTTTCAACAATTCTCCCGGGCCGGTCTACCTGCCGAAGAACGAACGCTACTTCGACGTGATGAAGGCGGCCAACGGAGCGCTGGCCGACCTCTGGACCGGCAAAGCCAGCGCCCGGGACACCGCCCAGAAGACGGCAACCGTTGTCAACGGTATTCTGGCCCAGCCGATGGCCACGTAGGCGGCCACCGGCGCGTCACGGGCGCCCCGCCGCTAGGACCTCCGCGCTCGTCACGGTGGGGCACCAGAACTTCTCGATGAATTCCACGATCAGGCGCACGCCCTCCTCGTGGCTCACGTAGGGCGAGCGTGCCGGATCGTACATCGCGTCGGTCAGGTCGCGGATCAAGGCGACATCGACGCCCCAGCGGACGAGCCGCTTGATGGCGAACGTGCGATGCAGCACGCACATGTTGGTGTGGACGCCCATGATCAGG